>JAZQJL010000112.1:0-5563 GCA_045541595.1 Lachnospiraceae bacterium
CCGTGAGATTCCAATTATTGCAGATACTTATGTAGAAAAGGATTTTGGTACCGGTGTAGTTAAGATTACTCCGGCGCATGACCCTAATGACTACGAAGTAGGTAAGCGTCATAACCTGCCTGAAATTAATGTAATGAATGACGACGCTACCATCAATGCCAACGGTGGAAAGTTCGAAGGAATGGACCGCTACGAGGCAAGAAAGCAGATTGTTGCGGAACTTGACGAGATGGGCTTACTTGTTAAGGTAGAAGACTATACCCATAACGTAGGTACCCATGACCGTTGTAAAACTACTGTTGAGCCAATGATTAAGCCACAGTGGTTTGTAAAGATGGACGAACTCATTAAGCCTGCGGTTGAGGCTGTTAAGAATAAAGAAATTACTTTAATTCCGGAACGTATGGAAAAGACTTATTATAACTGGACTGATAATATCCGTGACTGGTGTATTTCCAGACAGTTATGGTGGGGTCACAGAATTCCTGCATACTACTGCCAGAAGTGCGGTGAGGTTATTGTTGCAAAGACTAAGGATGCTCCAAAGGTTTGTCCAAAGTGTGGCTGCGAACATATGGAACAGGATCCGGATACTTTAGATACCTGGTTCTCCTCTGCATTATGGCCATTCTCCACCCTTGGCTGGCCGGAAAAGACCAAAGATTTAGAGTACTTTTATCCAACGGATGTGCTTGTTACTGGTTACGATATTATCTTTTTCTGGGTAATCCGAATGATTTTCTCCGGTTACGAGCATATGCAGGAGAAGCCATTCAAGACCGTATTATTCCATGGTCTGGTACGTGACTCCCAGGGCCGTAAGATGAGTAAGTCTTTAGGAAACGGTATCGACCCATTGGAAGTAATTGATAAGTACGGCGCCGATGCCCTCAGATTTACCCTGATTACCGGAAATGCTCCGGGTAATGATATGCGTTTCTACTGGGAAAGAGTAGAAGCAAGCAGAAACTTTGCCAACAAGGTTTGGAATGCTTCCCGTTTCATCATGATGTACATGGACCAGATGGCAGAGGCAGGCCTCAAGTTCGACGCAAAGAACGTAGACAAGGCAAACTTAGAAGATGCTGACTGCTGGATTTTATCCAGATTCAATACCGTAGTAAAAGAAGTAACCGACAACATGGAAAGCTTTGAACTCGGTGTAGCAGCACAGAAGATTTACGATTTCATCTACGATGATTTATGTGACTGGTACATCGAAATGGTAAAGCCGCGTTTCTACGGAGACAATGCTGCTTCCAAGGAAACTGCCATGTGGACACTGCGTCACGTTCTGACAGGCGCGTTAAAGCTGTTACATCCATATATGCCATTCATTACAGAAGAAATTTTCTGTACCTTAAAGGAAGCAGAAGGCACTCTTTCCGAAAACGAGTCCATTATGATTTCCGAGTGGCCGGTTTACAATGCGGAATTTGATTTTGCAGAGAAGGCAGCTGCGGTAGAAATGATTAAGGAAGCCGTTAAGGGTATCCGTAACGTTCGTACCCAGATGAACGTACCACCAAGCAGAAAGGCAACCGTATACGTTGTTTCTGCAGATGAGGCAGTACGTGGCACCTTTGAAGGCAGCAAGGTGTTCTTTGCAACCCTGGGTGGTGCCAGTGAAGTTCTGATTCAGGAAGACAAGACCGGAATCGCAGAGGATGCGGTATCTGCAGTTCTTCCGCAGGCAGTTATTTATATTCCGTTCTCCGATTTGGTTGATATTGAAAAGGAAATTGAGCGTCTGAATAAGGAAAAGGCACGTCTTACCGGAGAAATTAAGCGTGGCGAAGGCATGCTTAGTAATGCCAACTTCGTAGCGAAGGCTCCGGAAGCAAAGATTGCAGAGGAACGTGCTAAACTTGAAAACTACAAGAGCATGATGGCTCAGGTAGAAGAAAGACTGGCTGCATTAACAAAGTAAACGTATACTTGCGGAATCCGCCATTTCTTGGCGGATTTCCGTGGTTTGTGCGATGAATTTTTGATTTGGATTACGGTTTTGCTTGCATTTTATGACAAGCAAAGGTAAGATGGTTTTGTTGACTTATGTTTGCTTAAGGAAAGGATGAAGCAGATGATTAATTACGAAGAAGAACTTGCCAGATTTCAGCCAAGTCTGGAAATTGATGAAGCGGAAGAGGCAATTTTGCAGAATGATTTGACAGACATCTCAGATATTATTGAGTTGATTGTGAAATCCGGCAAATAGAAGGAACGAGGTAAAATCCAATTCTGCATGGCAGAATTTTGCCCGCATAAGCGGGCGGGCATTTTTACTCTGTAAAAACAAGGAGAATTAGAATGAATTGTCCGAAATGTGGTCATGAGATAACCAGATGGCGGAAGCGTTGTGAGATTTGTGGACAGGAAATCAGTGTGTACGAACGCCTTGTGCGGATATCCAATTCCTTTTATAACAAAGGTCTGGAGCGCGCCAAAGTCAGAGACTTAAGCGGTGCAATCCTTATGCTGAAGAAGAGTCTGGAAATCAATAAAGAAAACACAGATGCCAGAAACCTTTTGGGTCTTGTTTATTTTGAAATGGGTGAAGTGGTGGCAGCCATAAGTGAATGGGTCATCAGCCAAAACTTTCAACCCGGTGATAACGATGCCAATTATTTTCTGAAAAAAGTGCAATCTGATAAGGTTGCGTTTGACGGAATGAATCAGGTAATCAAAAAGTTTAATATCGCTCTTGGCAATGCAAAGCGCCAGGATGATGACCTCGCTATTTTGCAGTTAAAGAGAGTCATCAGTCAGAATCCTAAGTTTGTCCGGGCCTTGCTTTTACTTGCTCTGGTATATTTGAAAAATTGCGAGTATGAAAAGGCAAGACGTTGTCTTGCCCGGGTCCAGAAGATTGATGTAGGCAATGTTACCGCCTTGCGCTATCTGGAAGAAATCCGCCTGAATACCCAGCCGGGAGGTCAGGCACCTCAGGAAAATACGAGAGACCTGGATGACGCTTCGATTTCTTCCCAGATTGTGCCGGTTACCACCTACCGGGAAGATAAGCCTAACTTTATGGCGTTTATTACCTTCTTCCTCGGTTTGCTGATCGGTGTGGCAGTAATTTATTATATGGCAGTGCCAAACATCCGCCAGAACATCAAAGAGGAATACAACAAAAAAGAGAAGAACTACAGCGCAATCATCAGCGAAAAAGATGTGACGATTTCTTCTTTGAACAGCACGATCCGTATCCTGGAGTCTAAGGTGGATGATTTAGAGCGGACCATTCGAAGAGAAGAGGGCTACACCCTTATCGACTATGAACCGCTGCTGGATCTTTTATTCAGCTATCAGGAATACTTAAAGCTGGAAAAGCCGAGCATCGAGCAGACGGAAGAACTGATTACGGCGTCAGAAGAGTTGGATATGACAGAGATGACAGACCTTTCTGCCGTGGCGCTTTTTGATGCCATGGTGGAGGATTTAAAGGTACGAGCCGGTGCCCAGTATCTGACGGAGGGCATGCTATTGTACGGCAACGGCTATCACGAAGAAGCCCTGGTAGTATTTGAAAAAGCCTATGTTTATACTCCGGATGAGCCGGAAGTGGTGTACCATTTGGCAAGAATTTATCATGGTCTCGGAGATTTGGAACAGGCAAAGGCTCTGTATGAGATTTTGCTGGAGGACCATCAGGGTTCCACCAGATACCAGGAAGCAGAAACCTATCTTGGCTATGTAATCGAGGCTTTGGAAGAAGCAGCGAATAACCCTGCAGATACTACGACAGGAACCAACTAAATAAACTTACAAACGATAAAAGGCGAGAGTCTGAAGATTTTCTTTGGATACTCGCCTTTTTTGTTTATAAAAAGAAGGAGGCTTAGTGTGAAAACAGAACGATTTGAAGTGTATGGAGGGACCATGGTGATTCATCTGGGAGAGGATTTGGATCACCATAATGCGGTATATATCCGGGAGATGGCGGATGGGTATATAGAAAAATATCCCATTGACCGCATCATTTTTGATTTCAGCGGAGTGGAGTTTATGGACAGTTCCGGAATAGGTGTGATTATGGGGAGATATAAACAGATGTCGTATGTGGGCGGTGCAGTATTTGTGTACGGCATCGGAAAAAATGTGGACCGGATTTTTCAGATGTCCGGATTATATAAGTTGGTAAAGCAATGGAATCAGGCGGAGGTGAGATAACAATGAAAGGGAAGAACAGTAAAAATGTATGTGAAATAAGTTTCCTTGCAGTATCAGAAAATGAGGCATTTGCAAGAATGGCGGCAGCGGCCTTTGTTATGCCGGCAAATCCAACCATCGAGGAGCTGTCGGATATAAAGACGGCTGTTTCGGAAGCCGTAACAAATGCAATTTTGCATGGATATAATCAGGATGCCGTGGGAATGGTACATATGAGATGCGAGCGGGAGGAAGATAACTTTTTATTCTGTATTTCAGATGCGGGCGTGGGCATTGAAAATGTGGAGCAGGCCATGGAACCTCTGTACACATCCAAACCGGAGCTGGAACGGTCCGGCATGGGATTTTCCTTTATGGAGGCCTTTATGGACACCTTATTGGTGGAATCGGAGCCGGGAAAGGGTACCAGAGTTACCATGACAAAATGCCTTGGTACAGATACGGACATGTCATCTTCTGACATATAGGAGGTGGCCATGGATACCCAGTTACTTATCCGGAAAGCACAAGAAGGGGATAAAGTGGCAAGGGAACAAGTGATAAACGAAAACGTCGGGCTGGTATGGAGCATTGTAAGGCGTTTTTTGGGACGGGGTCAGGAAGCAGAGGATTTATTTCAAATCGGAGTTATCGGACTGATGAAGGCGGTGGACAAGTTTGATTTATCCTATGAAGTGATGTTTTCTACGTATGCTGTTCCGATGATCAGTGGGGAGATCAAACGATACCTGCGGGACAATAACAGTCTGATTAAAATGAGCCGGTCCATTAAGGAAAACGGCTGGAAAATTAAAGCGGCAAAAGAACGTCTGGCGTATGAACTGGGCCGGGATGCTACCTTGGAGGAACTGGCAGCGGCAACAGAGCTTTCCATGGAAGATGTGGTAACCGCATTGGAAGCCGGAAATGAAATCGAATCCATTTATAAGACGGTGTATCAGGGAGACGGTAACGAAATCTATTTGCTGGACCGTATCAGCGAAGAAAAAAACGAAGCGGAAAGCCTGATTGACCGCATGACGGTAGAACAGCTGCTGGCAAGTCTTACGGAGGAAGAACGGCTGTTGATTACCTCCCGCTATTTTGAAGATAAAACCCAGGTAGAAACCGCAAAACTGC
Source organism: Lachnospiraceae bacterium (assembly GCA_045541595.1). Classification (GTDB taxonomy): domain Bacteria; phylum Bacillota; class Clostridia; order Lachnospirales; family Lachnospiraceae; genus SIG299. The sequence goes on from JAZQJL010000112.1 coordinate 5,296, forward strand.
TTGGAATCAGTCAGGTGCAGGTAAGCCGTCTGGAAAAGAAAATTTTATTAAAAATGCGAAAAAATGTGCAAAGCTGAATAAGCAGGAAAGAACTGCGGATACTAACAAAAATGCCAAAACAGAAAGGAATGGTGAAGGTAGTGTCCGTAAAACAAAGAGCAATTGTAATTTTCGCAATTCTTCTGGTGATTTTAGTGGCAGCGGGACTGATAATTTATTCCGTGATAAGTGCCGGAGAGTATGACGGCATCTTTGTCAATGGAGTAAG
>JAZQJL010000113.1:0-4113 GCA_045541595.1 Lachnospiraceae bacterium
GCAGACGGTATGATTATCAACTTCTCCGGTGATGTGGCATTCTTAGAGGCTACAGAAGCTGCAACTTATGTTCAGGAACTGGTGGGAGAAGATGCAAATATTATCTTTGGTTGTATCGAAGATTTAAGTATTCCGGAATCCGTAACAGTTACTATCATTGCTACCGGAATGGAGGCGGCTGCAAAGCAGGCAGAACAGGAAGTTGCCAGACCAAAATTCCCGTCTTACACCACCGGTACGGTTCGTAACGGCGGAGTGGCAGACCAGTTCGATTTTAACTTAAAAGAAGGCAGAAAGCCATTCTCCGGTTATCTGAACGGAAGCTACGGCAAACCTGCAGGTCAGACAGAACGTCCAATGTCCACAGGCTTCACCTCCATGAGGGAGTTCCGTGAAACAGCGGCAACTACAGAATCCAATGATGAAGTAATGGATTTAGGAAAGAAAAAAATCAATATCCCAAGCTTCTTAACAGACAAGAAGGGTAAGGAATAAAAGAGATTTAAAAGGCATGCGAAAATAATCGCATGCCTTATTTTGTCGAACGGATTACATTAAAATAACGATATATTCCCCCGATTTTGACAAAAAATACAAGAGGACAGATTTATACTGAATACAGGAGGTGACTTGTGGACTGTGTTCTTTATATAGATCTGTTTTTTTTGTGGAACTTTTGGATGAATACCATCGTACTTTTTGCGGTACGCCAAATTACAAAGACCTACCGGACGATGCGATGCCTCTTGGCGGCACTTTCGGGCGCATGCTTTGCCTGCCTGCTTTTGGTATGGTATATCACATCCGGTCGGACCGGATGGATACTGGTTGGTGAATTTGGAGTGGTGGTTTTTATGAACCTATTGGCTTTTGGAAGAAAAAATCTGGTATGGCATTTGTTTTTGTTTACAGTTACAGGGGCGGTGGCTGCAGGTATCCTGCTTTATCTGAATTCTGTCCTTGGAATCAGCAAAAATACGGTGGCAGTGGTGTTGGTTTCTGCTATATGCTGTCTGTTATGTATTGTTCTGGAAAGACAAACCAGAATACGATGGAAAGAAGAACATATGAAGGCTAAAACAGTGCTGGAGTTTGGCGACCGGAAAGTATTTGCTACCGCACTGATTGATACCGGTAATAAGTTGTATGACCCGATTTTCCATAAGCCGGTGATTCTTGTGGATGAAAAAATGATGCAGGAAATGTTGACTTATTGTAAAGAGGAATGTCCGGAAAAATATCATTTTATTCCCTTCCACAGCGTTGGAAAAGAAAATGGTTTATTGGAAGGAATCACGTTTGATTGTGTCAGTATTAAATGGGAAAATAAACAAATGAAGTTTCGGGAGGTGATTGCGGCTGCAACAAAGGAAAGCCTATATAAAGGGAAAGAGTATCAGATAATTTTTCATTGCGGACTATTGCAGGAAGGATAGGGCAAAAACATGTTAATTAAGATTGTGGTACAGGGAAAAATGATGTTTCGGATGGTAACCAGCATACGGGAGCTGTTATTCGGGAAAAAAGGAGAAATTCATTATATCGGCGGTGCGGAAGTATTACCCCCTCCCCTGGAGGCAGAGGAAGAGAGCCGGATGCTGGAACTATTAGAAGGGGAAGAGCGCGAAAAAGCAAAGTCTACTCTTGTAGAACACAACCTGCGCCTGGTGGTATACATAGCAAAAAAGTTTGACAACACGGGAATCAGCGTGGAAGATCTGATATCCATCGGAACCATTGGTCTGATTAAGGCGATTAATACCTTTAATACGGATAAAAACATAAAGCTGGCTACCTATGCTTCACGATGTATTGAAAATGAGATACTGATGTATCTTCGCAAAAATAATAAAGTGAAGCTGGAGGTTTCCATAGATGAGCCGTTGAATGTGGACTGGGACGGTAATGAGCTTCTTTTATCCGATATTTTGGGAACAGAAGAAGACTCTGTATATAAAAATATGGAGTCGGAGGCAAACCGACAGATTCTACGTCAGGCCATGAAGAATTTAAGTGCCAGGGAAAAGGTGATTATTGATCTTAGATTTGGGTTAAACAGCCGGGACGGCAAAGAGAAAACACAGAAAGAAGTGGCGGATATGCTTGGAATATCGCAATCCTATATTTCCAGACTGGAGAAAAAGATAATGCGGCGGTTACGGACAGAAATTTTAAAGTTCGGATGAGTGTGATTCATGAATAATTTCCAGTTGTTTGGCAAATGATTTACTGTAAAGAGTTTACAGGAGGTTATTTGCTATGGCTGGGTACAGAGTTGAAATTTGCGGAGTAAATACAGCAAAGCTTCCGCTGTTAAAAGGGGAGGAAAAAGAAGAACTGATTCGAAGGATAAAAGAAGGAGATACCTTGGCAAGAGAAGCATATATTAAAGGAAATCTGCGCCTTGTACTGAGTATCATTCAGCGGTTTTCCTCCAGTAATGAGAATGTGGATGATTTATTTCAGATTGGCTGCATCGGTCTGATGAAGGCTATTGATAATTTTGATTTGTCCCAGGGAGTAAAGTTTTCAACGTATGCCGTTCCTATGATTATCGGTGAAATCAGAAGATATTTAAGAGACAATAATTCCATACGGGTCAGCCGGTCCTTGCGTGACATTGCATATAAAGCAATTTATGTAAAGGAAATGCTGCAAAAAAGAATGGACAGGGAGCCTACCTTGGAGGAAATTGCCGTAGAAACAGGAATTCCGAGAGAAGATATATTAAATGCCCTGGATGCCATTCAGGCGCCAATGTCCTTATATGAACCGGTGTTTTCTGATTCCGGCGACACCTTGTATTTAATGGATCAGGTCAGCGATAAGAAAAACAGGGAAGAAAACTGGATTGAGGAAATTTCCATCAGAGAGGCGATGGGAAAACTGACACAGAGAGAACAAAATATTATTGAATTGCGTTTTTTTGAGGGGAAAACACAGATGGAAGTGGCGGAGGAAATTCATATTTCCCAGGCCCAGGTGTCCAGATTGGAAAAAACAGCATTAAAGAATATGAAAAATCACCTGAATGAGAATAAAAGATAAGAAGTTTATATCAAGTTTATATCAAGTTTATAGATTATTTGCAAGGAATATGATATAATATTCACATCAAATTACCATTTAGGAGGAAGCAAAAACATGAGAAATATCATCAACCTGAATGAAAATTGGAAATTCATTCAGAAAAATGTGGGTTTACCAAGTGCTTATCCAACCGACTGGGAAACGGTGGATTTACCTCACACTTGGAATGCTGTGGACGGTAACGATGGTAACGGCAGCTATGACAAGGGTAATTACTGGTATGCAAAATCCTTTGAAACTCCTAAGCAGCCTTTGGCGGGGGGCAGAACCTTTGTGGAAATTCTGGCAGCTAACTCCGAGGCAAGCGTTTACGTAAACGGAACAAAAGTATGCTACCATGAAGGCGGTTATTCCACCTTCCGTGCAGATATTACCGATTACTGCAAAACAGAAGGTGAAAATCTGTTGGTTGTGGAATGTAGCAACCTTGCAAATGATTATGTATATCCGCAAAATGCAGACTTTACTTTTTATGGTGGTTTGTATCGCGGAGTTAATTTAATCAGCGTACCAAACGCGCATTTTGATTTAGAATATTACGGTGGCCCGGGTATCATGGTTACTCCAAAGCCTACGGACTGTGGCGGTGCTACCTTTGAGATTGAGGCATTTGTAAAGAATGCAGATGAAAACTTTACGGTGCAGTACAGTATTTTTGATGAAGAAGGAAATGAAGTGGGCTATGCGGTTCGTCCGGCGGATGCAGCAAAAACAACCATTTTTGTTCCGGATGTCAATCTGTGGGATTTACAAACTCCGTATCTTTACACGGTAATTGCCGAACTTCAGAGGAGAAATGAAACCTATGATGATATTGAAGTAAATGTAGGTGTACGAAGTTTCTCCTGTGATCCGGAAAAGGGCTTTATAATCAATGGAGTAGAAACTCCGTTGCGTGGTGTATCCCGTCATCAGGACATGATGTATGTAGGAAATGCTTTAGATGCAGAGGATCACTATGCGGATGCATTGCTTATTAAGGAATTGGGAGCTAATACCATCCGTCTGGCTCATTATCAGCAT
>JAZQJL010000114.1:0-25437 GCA_045541595.1 Lachnospiraceae bacterium
GGTTCGGCAACACTACCCTCTTCCCAGGCTACCTCCAGACGGGTAAGTAATGTTGCGTTAGCACCTGCCGTACCGGTATGGGTAACGCCCACGCCGCCGAAACTGTTTGGTTCAATCTCTGCAGATAAGTCCACCACATGGGCCAGACCTGCCGCAGCCTGTTCGTCATTCTGCTTCTTTGTAGTTTCCGCATGGGCAGTCAATGTGGAACCTTCCACTTTTAACACAATAGTACAGGTAGTATTATAACAGGACGCAGAAACCGGGTCTGTAATGGCTTCTGTCATACCATTGGTGTACTTAATCAATTTAAAGTCAACGGCGTTGGAATACTTGCCGGTACGTTCAATTCGAAGCGCATATCCGTTTAAGTTTTCCGTATCCATTTTAATTAACACGTCCATATACTGTGCCGTAGCGCTGCCAAATCCCTGTCCTGCAGACTTGCAAGGTGCCACCTGAAGAGTCAGGGTCATATCACCGAAGTTTTCTCCCACCGGAGTATATAAAATTCTGGAGCCGCGGACCGTCTGGGTTAATCCGTACACTTCCTTGGCACCACCCTCTCCCACGGTATAGGACCAGGCCTCTCCGGTCTTTGCCTTCCAGTCATATTCTGCAGTGTCTAACGGTTTAAATCCTTCCACGGTCCAAAATCCCGGTTTTACCGCATTCTGTACTTCGGTCGGGAAATTTCTGAAATCGGTGCTGATGTAGGTCTGCGGCATATCCTCCGCTGTAATTACACGGTCCGTTGTGGCAGAAAGTTTTGTTCCATATTTGGAATTTAACACCTTCGGAGTTACCTCTGCCATAATATAATATCCCACATCACCCGGGGTTAATACATAGGTATACTCCGGCATATCCAGGCGGGAGGTAGCTACCTTCACCTGCTCCGTACCATCGGCACTGACACGATACCAGTTAATAACAGAAATATCCTGGCCATCGTTATCCAGTGCATATTTTACCGTTACACATCCCACAGTTTCACCGGTGCCGTCTGCCTTCTCTCTGATTTCCAGACCGATATCCACTGTCGGCGCCTCCGAGAACTCCGGTGCACCCACCACATCCGGTGTAATATTAAAAAATGTGCTGGCAGCATAACCCATGGAACTCTTAGCATATATTCTTCCGGTTACGTTTGCTTCTTCACTCTTTAATATTTCATAATTACAGGAACCGTCCGCATTTGGAGTAATAGAGATGTACTCCTTCATGGCCTCGTCCACGGACCATTCCACCGTATCGGACGTAATACCGCCGGCTACATTTCTGAAGTTACGGAACATCACCTTAACGGTACCTGTGTCACCCTTTTTCACGCTTTTCACGGAAGGAGCCGTATTCATAAGAAACGGAAACAGGGTATATTTCGCATCCACTGCTTCAATTTCTGTCTTATTGTTCAATGGATCCCATCCATCGGAACCCTGTAACAGGTTATAGGTATTATAAATTGTTTTATCGCCAGCGGTAAGTACAAATGCCTTTGCTGCTTCCGTGCCGGTTACATCAATGGTATTGGCGGAACCTGCTGCAATCACGTAAGGCTCCCCGTTTAAGGTAATGTTGCTCTGTACACACTTTAAATCCGATGCAGGCTCCGGGGTCCATTCCACCTTAAACCCCGGATAATCGCTGATAAAATTACAATCCACCAAAGTTACCGTTCCGCCGGCTTTGGTTAAATACTGGGTACCCTTTACGTCAGAGGTAATCTCGCAGTTTAAGAATACCGCACCGGTGCCGGAGGTGCTGTAAAACGGCTTCGAGCTGTAAAAGCCCACCGTACAGTTTAAAAACACCGCAGTTCCCGGCAGGGCATCGTCGCCGCATTCAATATGGCAGTCCACAAATAATGCTCTTACACTGCCAACAAACGGACAGGCATTTAAACGGCTGATAAAATTACAGTTTCTCGCAATCACCTTGTCTCCGTTGGTCAACACCAGCTGGGACTGTGTGATGGCTTCTGCCCGCTTTGCACGGGACAATTCCGGCTTTAACGGATATTCTAAATCCACATTACAGTAATTACCCATGGTAAGGTTTTCGGTTTGTGTGCCGCGACCGTCAATATAAAACATCGTATAATTTCCCTTGGCGCCCTGGGTCTGTCCGCGGTTTACCGCCAGAACAACATTGTACGGATCTTTTGTCAATCCAATCAGATGCAGGTTATCACAATTAATAACCAGACCATACGGAGTATCTCCGCCGGAAGCCGTACGGATTTCCTCATCGTCCGGATTATCAATCCAGTAAACATATGGTGCAATATATACCCGCATCGGAGCTTCCTCCGTGCCGTCGGTAAAGGCGGCAGAAGCTTCCACAAAGTTGTTATATACATACTCATAACGGTCTGCCATCTCGTCGCTTAAGGAACCATCAATATAAATCGCTTTTTCACCAAGCGGAATGGTTTCTCCATCGTACACAATATGGTCCCCGCAAAATTCCACCGGGTCTGATGGGTCCAATGCCACATAGCCTTCCACACTGTCTGCTGCTACGGTCTTTGGTTTCCCGCTAAACAACGTGAAAAATCCCATTGCTATCACCCCCATGATATATACTATTGCTTTTCCTTTTTTCTTCACAATTTTTCTCCTTTCTCCCTGTCAAGTATATGTGTAACCGCTTACACTCTCTATCATACAAAATTTTATGAACATTTTCAATCTTTTCCCACTATTTTTTGCTCATTTTCCCTTGAATCTTGCTCTCTTTGCCGTCAATTTCTTGTATAAAGTAAAAGAATGTTGTATACTATGTGTAAATTTCATTATATGCTGAAAAATACAGTTACATAACCTAATAATTTCACTAAAAAAGAAAGGATACTGTCATGCGAAAACTCACTACATCCCTGTTACTGGGCCTGCTGCTTTTTGCGCTTACCGGATGCGGCAACAGCGCAACCTCTGACCCAAATTCCACTCCGACCCCGACTACGGGCTCCGCTGCACCGGACAGCAGCACACCGGGCACAAATGCTCCGGCCGCCACCCCGACCGTTATTCTTCCTACTCCAACACCGGAAGGTAACTATGTCGGATTCAGTGTAGACAGCGGTTTTTACGAAAACAGTCAGCAGGTTATGCTCTCCTGTAATGCAGAAGGTGCCCTGATTTACTATACCTTGGACGGCAGTACCCCGGACAAAACATCCACCCTGTATCAGAACCCGATCAATGTCATCCGCAAGTTATATTCAGAAAATGTGTTAAGTGCGCAGGTTGGTACCAGTGCCAGCAACTTTTATCTTCCTGACTTTTCCGTAGACAAGGGTACCGTTATCCGGGCCATTGCCTACCTGCCGGACGGCACCACAACCCCGCTGGCCCATGCCACCTACTTTATCGGTCTGGACCGCGAAAAATACGGTGATGTGCCGGTGATTTCCTTAAGTACTGATTTCGAAAACTTCTATGACTATGAAACCGGCATCTACATTTTGGGCAAGTCCTACGATGACTGGCTTGCCGAAGACCCATCCAGAGCATATCTGGAGGGATGGCAGAAGCACGGTAACTATTCCAACCGTGGTGATGAATGGGAGCGCCCTGTTTCCGTAGAACTCATTACGGCAGACGGTACTGCCGGATTCAAGCAGAATATGGGTGTCCGTATTATGGGCGGTGCATCCCGTAACCAGACGCAGAAAAGCTTAAAGCTGATTGCCAGAGAAGAATACGGCAAGAAAAATTTAAAATACGAATTGATTCCGGGTAATTTAAACTCCGAAGGAGAAGTCATTGCCAAGTATAAATCCTTTGTTCTTCGTGTAGGCGGCAATGATGCGGATTTTGCCCGCCTCCGTGATCCGTACCTGCAGACTTTAGTGTCTGATGCCAACTTCATGACGCAGCAGTCCACTCCTTGCGTTGTATTTATTAACGGGGAATACTGGGGCATGTACAGCATCACAGAGGATTATACCGATAATCACATCGAAAACAACTATGGCGTAGATAATAAAAATGTTGTGCTGATTAAACGCGGCGAAGTAGAAGAAGGCGAAGAAGAAGACCTTTCCCTGTTCCGTGACATGTATCTCTTCATCACACAGAATGACATGTCCAACCCTGAGTTTTACGCCGCTGCCTGCGAGCTGGTGGACATGCAGTCCTTCCTCGATTACTTTGCCTTTGAGCTTTATATTCACAACAAAGACAGTATTTTTGAAAATAATAACTGGCGTATGTGGCGTGTGCGCAATACCGATATGGCCACGGAATATTCGGATGGAAGATGGCGGTTTGCCGCTTATGATAATGACTTTTCCACCGGCATTTACGACGGCGCATCCTCCGCTACCTACAACAACATTTCCTCCCTTATTGCGGAGTCTTCCAACAATGAGCGGGCAAACAATATTGAACACTATGTGCCAATTGAACTGTTCCGTTCCCTGTTAAAGAATGATACCTTCCGCGAGGATTTGATTCTGGCAATTTGCGATATGAGAAATATTTACTTTGAGCCAAAGCATGCCAAAGCAGTACTGGATGAAATGTCCGGTCCGTATCTTAAGCTGATGCCGGATACCTTTAAGCGCTTCGGTCCGGACTGGATTGCCAATCAGGACCCGGCTGTTTATCATTCGGAAAAGGTTAAAGATTTAAGCACTTATCTTTCCCAGCGTTACCTTTCCATTACCAACATTCTCCGTAAATCCTTTGGCTTAAGTAATGCCTTTGGGCTGACCTTAACCACGGACGATGCTTCCACGGGCAGTGTCGAAATCAACGGACGCCCGGTAAATTTAGCTTCTAAGTTTACCGGCCTGTACTTCCCGGAAACCACGGTAACCATTACCGCTGTACCGGCAGAGGGCTACAAGTTTGTCGGATGGGAAACCACAAGTAAATTAGTCACCGACACCGCAGCAGAAACATTAGAACTCAATCTGGATGCTCCTGCTACCTTAAAAGCAATTTTTGAAAAGAAATAAAACAAGCAAAAAACAGTATCGGAAGGCAAAACTTCCGATACTGTTTTTATTATTTTATGCCCAAGCGGTATTTAAAGTCCTGATATCCGAACCCGGTAAGGCGCTTGCATTCTCCCCCTGATGTACGTTTCCAGATATCCGGTAACGGCATCCCGTTAAAGGTATTGTTTTTGCATGTGGTGTAAATCGCCATATCGCCAAAAAGAAGCAAATCGCCCTCCTTTAATTCCCCGTTAAACACATACTCTCCAATGATGTCTCCTGCCAGACAGGTCGGACCGGCCAAACGATATCTGTAAAGTTCTTTTCTTTCTTCTTTTTGCACAGTCTCCGCGCCGTATAACGGCGGCGTGTACGGCATTTCAATCACATCCGGCATATGGCAGGCAGCGCTGGCATCCAGAATCGCAACTTTGATTTCTCCATTGGTAACCACATCCAATACCCGGCTCACCAGATATCCGGCGTTTAATGCTACTGCCTCGCCCGGCTCCAGATACACATCCACTTCCCAGGTTTCTCTTGCATATCGGATGCAGTTTTCCAGCTTTTCCACATCATAACCCGGTTTTGTAATATGATGGCCCCCGCCCATGTTCAACCACTTCATACGGGGCAGCACATCGCCAAATTTTTCTTCCACCACCCGCAAGGTAATCTCCAGGGCATCCGCGTCCTGCTCGCACAAGGTATGAAAGTGCAGACCGTCCAGCAAAGAAAACAACTCCGGACTCATTTCTTTATTCCATACTTCTCTGGTTACCCCAAGACGGCTGCCAGGGGCACAAGGGTCATACATGGCATGGGTTTCTTGTGTAGAGGACTCCGGATTGATGCGAAGGCCAATGCTCTTCCCGTTTCTTTTCGCCCGGTCTCCGAACTTCTTCAGTTGATGTGTGGAGTTAAACACAATGTGATCTGCATATTGCAGCAGTTCATCAAATTCCTCTTCCCGGTAAGCTCCACAAAACACATGGACTTCTTTGCCCGGCATTTCCTCGGCCCCCAGGCGGGCCTCATATAAGCCACTGGCCTCCGTTCCCGCCAGATACCGGGCCAGCATCGGATAACAGTCATAGTTGGAAAACGCCTTCTGTGCCAGAAGAATTTTGCATCCGGTCCGCTGTCCTATCTCTGCCAGAATTTCTCCGTTCCTCTGCAGTTGTGCTTCCTCTATGACATAACAGGGAGTCGGTAGCTCCCGAAATATCGTTTCCGGTTTCTCTCCGCCAAGCCCTGCAAAAGCCGGGCGGATTTCCTTCTTCCCCATTAGTCCACCAGCTCCGGATTATGATTTTCTCTGCGCGGCAGACCGTATTTATCCAAAGCATTCAGGAATGGATCCGGATCAAATTCTTCCACAGTATAAACACCTGCTTTATTCCACTGGCCCGTAAGCAGCATCAAGGCTCCGCACATGGCCGGAACACCGGTAGTGTAGCTGATAGCCTGGCTTTCCACCTCCTTATAACACTCCTGATGGTCGCACACATTGTAGATGTAATAGCTCTTTTCCTTACCATCCTTCTTTCCGGTAAAAATACAACCGATGTTGGTCTTTCCATGGGTACGCGGACCAAGGCTGGCAGGATCCGGAAGAAGTGCTTTTAAGAATTTAATCGGCACAATTTCATGTCCCTCAAACTCAATTGGTGTAGTGGACAACATGCCCACATTCTCCAAACATTTCATGTGGGTTAAATAGCTTTGGCCAAAAGTCATAAAAAAGCGAATTCTCTTTACCTCCGGAATGTTCAGCGCCAGAGACTCAATTTCCTCATGGTGCAGAAGATACATGTCCTTTTCTCCTACGCAGTCAAAATGATACTCTCTTTTAATGCTCATAGCCGGAATTTCCACCCACTTGCCGTCTTCCCAGTAGCTTCCCGGAGCAGACACCTCACGTAAGTTTACCTCCGGATTAAAATTAGTAGCAAAAGGATACCCATGGTCTCCGCCGTTGCAGTCTAAAATATCAATGGTATCAATGGTATCAAACTCATGCTTCTTTGCATAAGCACAATATGCCTGGGTTACACCCGGGTCGAAGCCGCAGCCAAGCAATGCAGTAAGACCTGCCTGTTCAAATTTTTCCCGGTACGCCCACTGCCAGCTGTAATCAAAATAAGCAGAAAATCCCTGCTCTTTACATCTCTTTTCATAGATAGCACGCCACTCCGGATTATCAGTGTCCTCCGGCTCGTAGTTTGCCGTATCCATATAGTTTACTCCACACGCAAGGCAGGCATCCATAATGGTCAAATCCTGATACGGCAGGGCAATATTCATTACCAGATCCGGTTGATAAGACTTGATTAAATCGATCACCTGCTGTACCTCATCCGCATCTACTTGTGCCGTAGTAATTATAGTTGCTGTTTTTCCTTCCAATTCTTTTGCCAGGGCATCGCACTTTTCCTTCGTGCGGCTGGCGATACAAAGCTCGGTGAACACCTCACTTACCTGACAGCATTTTCTGATGGCAACGGAAGCAACACCACCGCAGCCGATTACTAACACTCTGCTCATATTCATATCCTCCTTTTAAACAATAACTGTCTACTTACACAATGCCAATAACAGCTCTCTTAACACCTTGCAGGCGGTTGCCGTAGACACACCGCTCTGATCTAACATTGGTGCCAGTTCATTAACATCCGCACCTACCACATTGGTTGCAGACACCAGGCGGATGGCATCCAAAAGCTGCATAAAGCTGACACCTCCCGCCTCCGGAGTTCCGGTTCCCGGAAATGCAGACGGATCCAGGCAATCCAGATCAATGGTGAAATAAACCGGTGTTCCCGCTTCCCGCAACTCCTTCACCAGCTCCGGAAGTCCGTGGAACCCAAATTTGTGCATATCCGTATGTACCTTGGCAAACTGAAACTCTGCCTTTTCACCACTGCGGATACAAAACTGATGAATCCGGCCGTCCCCCAGCAAATCATAACACCGGCGCATGACACAGGCATGGCTCAGACTCACCCCAAGATAATCCTCCCGTAAATCTGCATGAGCATCAAAATGGATGATATGCATATCCGGATATTTTTTTGCCACCGCCCGGACCGCTCCCAAGGTCACCAGATGCTCTCCCCCAAGAAGCAGGGGCAGTTTTTCATCCGTAAGAATAATTGCCGCCCGCTCTTCAATGTCTGCCAGGGCCTCTTCTGCGCTGCCAAAGCAAAGTTCCAGATCCCCACTGTCAAACACCTTGCAATCAATCAAATCCTTGTCCTGATACGGGCTATAGGTTTCCAGGCCAAAGCTTTCATGACGCATAGACGCAGAACCAAACCGCGCTCCCGGACGGAAACTTGTGGTAGAATCAAAGGGTGCACCGAACAGAATTATCTGCGCCTCCTCATACTCACAATCACAGCCAATAAAAGTTTCTATATTTTTCTTCAACATTTATTTTCCCTCCACTTCTACCAACATTTCCTCCAAATAGGCCGGAAGATAAAATGCCCCGATATGCAGCTTCGTGGTGTAATACCTGGTCCGCAAATGCAAATCCAACCACTTCGTTGCATCAAAATCATCTATAGGATGATACTTTTTACTGGCAAATCCAAAAAGCCAGTACCCGGCCGCATACGTAGGAATGTGAGCCTGGTACACCCTACTGATAGGAAATGTGGAAACAATGCGCTTATGACTGCGCTGCATCGCTTCCGCATCATGTTTGTAAAATGGACTTCCCTGCTGATTCACCATAATGCCGTCCTTCCGCAGTGCATTAAAACAGATGCCGTAAAACTCCTTGGTAAAGTAGCCCTCCGATGGGCCAAAAGGATCGTTGGAGTCCACAATAATCAAATCATATTCTTCCGTGCATCGACGGATAAACCGCAGTGCATTGTCATAGTAAATATGTACCCTGCTGTCGTCCAGGCGGCTGGCGTTTTCCGGCAGATAAATGCGGCACGCCTCCACCACCTGAGGATCCATTTCTACCAAATCGATACGCTTTATGCTTTCGTACCGCGCCAGCTCCTTTACCACGCCACCGTCTCCGGCCCCAATCACCAGCACATCCTGTACCTTTGGATGCACCGACATCGGCACATGGGTAATCATTTCATCGTATATAAATTCATCCCGCTCCGTCAGCATGACATTGCCATCCAAAGTCAGCACCTTCCCAAACTCCGGCGTTTCAAAAATATCAATCTGCTGAAACTCACTTTTCTGGGAATACAAGTGCCGGTTCACCCGGATACTGTGCTTTACGTCCGGTGCGTGGAACTCACTAAACCATAAATCCATCTTATTTCTCCAATACGTTTATATTTAAAATCTCCGGATCCTCCGGGCCGGTCAGGGAACAGCCCTTCACTCTGGCATACTCAATGTAATCCAAAATATCCTGAGTGATACGCTCTCCCGGTGCCAAAATCGGAATTCCCGGCGGATAGCACATGACAAACTCGCTGCAGACAAGTCCCGCACTATCTTTCAACGGCACGCTTCGCTTTGCCGCATAGAAAGCCTCCTGAGGGCTTGTTACTACTTCCGGATCAATATATTCCTGGCTTAAAAGTCCATTGGAATCCATTTGGAAGCGCCGCCTGATTTCTGCCAGGGCACTTACCAACCGCTCCAACTCCTGCGGACGGTCCCCAATGGAAAGGTAGGCAAGAATATTTCCGATGTCACCAAATTCTATTTGAATGTCATACTCATCCCGAAGCAGGTCATACACCTCAATGCCCGCCAGGCCAATGTCTCTGGTATGCACACTTAACTTCGTCGGGTCAAAATCAAAAATGGAATTGCCATTAATCAGCTCCCTTCCAAAGGCATAATATCCACCGATGGCATTGATTTCTTCCCTGGCATAGTCGGCCATCTGAATGACTTTAGAAAAGACCTGCTTTCCTCTCTGCACCAGATTCCGACGGCTGATGTCCAGACTGGACATTAAAAGATAACTGCCGGAGGTGGTCTGGGTCAGATTGATAATCTTGCGCACATGTCCCACATTCATCCGCGGCCCAATCAATAAGAGACTGGACTGGGTCAGACTGCCTCCGCTTTTGTGCATGGACACCGCGGCCATATCCGCCCCGGCTGCCATGGCTGACACCGGCATGCCGTCCCCGAAATAAAAGTGGGTTCCATGAGCCTCATCCGCCAGACAGTACATGCCGGCATCATGGGCCATTTTTACAATGGCACGTAAATCACTACACACACCATAGTAGGTAGGATTGTTCACAAACACCGCCACCGCATCGGGATGCTCCGCAATGGCCTTTGCCACCTGCTCCCTCTCCATTCCCAAGGAAATTCCGAGTCTACGATCCACCTCCGGATTCACATACACCGGAATAGCACCGCAAAGCACCAGAGCATTAATCACGCTTCGGTGTACATTTCGCGGCAGGATAATTTTATCCCCCCGTTTGCAGGTGGAGAGTACCATACTCTGCACCGAGCTGGTAGTACCTCCCACCATTAAAAATGCATGGGCTGCACCAAAAGCATCTGCCGCCAGCATCTCCGCTTCGTGAATCACCGACACCGGATGACACAAATTATCCAGTGGTTTCATACTGTTCACATCTATACCGACACACTGTTCCCCCAAAAACTCTGTCAGCTCCGGATTTCCTTTTCCATGCTTATGACCCGGCACATCAAAAGGAACCACTCTCATTTGTCTGAAATTCTGCAGGGCCTCGTAAATCGGGGCTCTGGATTGGTCAAGGATAAGTTCTTTTTCCATAGGACACCTCACTGAAATTTTATAATGCTTGCGACAGATTTCCTCTTCGCGCGAGTGCGCATCCCCGCGGAGCGATTTTTACGTTATAGGACTTTCCTATAACGTAAAAAAACGCAAGCCGCGTTTTTACACAGCTTGCGTCCATTAACCATTAATCCAATAACTATACAAATTTACTATAAACCATACACCTTTGAAAACACTTCGCCGGTGACAGCTTGGGTAAATGATACAGGATTCTCAGAGTCTATATAGCAACAATACTTTTACTACTCTTATTGACCGTTTCACAAGTCTGCGTCAAAAACGCATTTCGGTTATAAAGTAACCAACTTATAAAATTTGAGCTTTTAACTCAATCAATAAGGCGGCAAGCCGCCAATCGGCAGTGGACCCGGCTGTCCGTATGGCCTCGACTCCCTGGGGAGTGGTCCCGTAAAAATCGCTTTGGAAAGACTCTGAATCTCAGTTTTCATTTCCAAGAAAACTTATATATTATTTTACTTTATTTGTCAATACTTTTTTACGAAAATTCTTTAATTCATTAAAGCTACGCACCATCAGCGTGTCAACTTCTGTTGAATATTAAAACATTCCTTCGATTACCTTCACAGCCGCCCCAAGACAGCTAAGTCCAATAATCAAAAGCAGCGCATAGGCAAACATGCCATGATAACGCTTCACCTTGAATTCCCTTGGGTTCTTTTTATTCACCCAAATCTTAATCGTGCTTCCTACCGTGAACTTCTTTTCCACATCGCTCCTGATATAATGATCCCAGGATTTTTCCTGGTAACCACGGTTCCCGTAATGGTACTTACACTTTAGCGCATAAAAACGGGTATGGTTTTTCCTTGATGTTCCCGCAAACACATATTCTTCGTACAACGCCTCCACCGGCATGCAATAAACCATGCCCCGATTAAAAATAAAATAATCCAGCCCGGCGACCGGTCTTTTAACGAAATACAAATAAAAACCAGGCCAACCGAACCACATAACAAAATAACCGGCAAATGTTCCATAAAAAATCCTCTTACCTTTCCCGTCTCAGGTTCTGATAAGAGGATACTACACTTTTTTATATCTTGCAAAGGCGGGTTTTAAAAATATCTCCACATCTGCAGTTCTGCCCATTTGAAGCACTCGTCTGCCACTGCCATGCCGATGGTAAAAAATGTCATGATAATCAGCAAAAATACTGCTGCCTTATCGTACACTACTTTCCTGGTGGAAAAGTTGGAAATAATCAGTTCCAGCCCAAGTAAAATCAGCATAACCGGCCATAAGGAAAACATCATCTGATAGTCTATCAGGTCAAAGAACAGATGAAGCAAAAACATTACGCCAAATCCTACCATGGAAAGCCCCGCCGTAACAGAACCGACACGATGGGAGCGATAAGTTGTCACATTATCTTTCGTCTCCATTGATTTCCTCCTTTTTGCCGGCCATCAGCTTCAGACCGATAATAATAATCAGCATAGCAATCACAATCTGCGGTACACGGTTTACCATTGGATAAAGAGTATCCCAGTAACGGTTTGGAATCAGGTTGTAAATGATGGAGGAAAAATTCTCCCACAGAAGTGTCGCACCAAGTACAATCAAAACAGCAGCACCCCATTTACGCAAGGTAGGATTGGAAATCTTCATGCTTTTCTCTTCCATAAGGCCTTCCCAAATAAAACTGTCCTCCAGAGCATTAAAATTCTCCGCCGGCAATGCCGCCAGATTTCTTGCATGAAAGAATGCATAAAACCATACTACTATTGCAATCAAAAACAGCCATTCGAAGCTATGGTGCAACACAATCGGAACCATGAGGGTTGCCATAAATAATGCCATCAGGCTGACTCCGTTTTTCATAAATCCCATGTACATTTCCGCAGCACCGGGCATAAAAGAAAACATAAATGTAAAAAATTTATTTTTTTTCTGTTGTTTCATAACTATAACCTCCATTATTTTATCAAAATTACTTTTCACTATTTTTCTTATTAAACCATCCGGTGTTATCCAGCACCCGCTTAATAAAGCCGGTATCGTCTAACACCTCTTCTTTAGTCGGTATCAGCACTGCCATCACCACTTCGTCTCTGGACGGCACAACATCTACGACGTCTTCCCAATCGGGAACTTCCTGATTACCGATTTCCGGCGCGGTCTGCTTAATTCTTCCCGATAGTTCCGGCAATAAAAATATCAGGGCGAGTGCTGCTGCCACGGAAGTAATCACCCGGATGCAGTACGCATAAAATTCTTTCTTCGTTTCTCTTTTTACCGGAATCACGGGAGCCGGCTGCGGCACAATTTCCTTCGTCGCTCCCGCCGCCTCCAGAATGCGTTCCATCAAGTCCGGAGGTGCTGCTACCAGCTCTTTTTGTTCCACCTGATTGATCAGCTGTTCCAAAGCCTCGTCCGATATGTAATTAAATTCTTTATCCATCTTTCAGCATCTCCTTTCCAAATGATTTTTGAAGCATTTCCCGTGCCCGGTAAATTTGCGTTTTCACCGTATTTACCCCGGAACCCGTTTCTGCCGCAATTACTCCGGCGGCCTTTCCTTCCACAAAGTGCTTTATGGCCACTTCCCGGTACGGAGGTTTTAACGCCTCACAGCTTGATTTTAATTTTGCAAGAAGTTCCTGATTCAGAACCCGGCCGAGAGGTTCTTCCTGCGTCATATCCACCACTTCTGTCATCTCTTCTTCTGCTACCGGCACCACTCGCCTGGCTGCTGCCCTTAAGTAATCTACACATTTGTTGCTTGCAATGCGGCATAACCATGCTTTTTCTGCCTGCCCTGCAAAATCATCCAGGTGTCGGTACGCAGCAAGAAAAGTTTCCTGAGTCAAATCTTCTGCAGTAAAATAGTCTCCGGTGAGTTTAAGACAGATGGAAAAAACCAGATTCTGATACTGCTGAATCAACTTTATAAAGTTTTCTTTTGAATCGATTTTCTCCACCTCCTGTCTGCTCTCATTCAATATAACGTACGACATTCTTAAAAAGATTCAAAAATTTCAAAAAAATTTTTATGGTCGCACGCATAAAAAAACCTTTATAATGAATCGCATTACTACTGCCTTTTCATTATAAAGGTTTTCTGCTCGCTTAATTACATCTGTGCGCCTTCCGGTCTGTCTGCACCGTAATACAGAAGACCCATGGCGCCCGGACCGGTATGGGTACCGATACTTGGGCTGATGTCATTGATAATTACGTTCTTAAATTCTGTTTCTGCTTTTACCTTTTCTGCCAGGTTTTGCGCATCCTCTAAGCAGTTGGCATGTACAATGCCCACCGGAAGAGTATAGTCCAAAGTATCACCTAATGTTTCCTTCATACGGTCAACCATATTCTGAATGGATTTCTTTCTGCCACGCACCGTACCGGCAGAAGTAAGAGCGCCTGCTGCATTGATAAATAAAGACGGCTTTAAATTCAGCACGCTGCCCACCATGGCCGTTGCTTTGCTGACACGTCCGCCACGCTGAAGGTGGAACAAATCATCTACGGTAAACAAGCCATTAATGTGAGACTTCATTTCCTCCAGCTTTGCAACAATATCCTCGTAAGATGCACCTTTTTCCTTCATTTCATTGGCATGAATCACCAGGATGGATTCTCCCAAAGAAGCCGTCAAAGTATCAATAACTGTAATTTTGGCCTCCGGATATTCCTCTTTCAACTCGGTTGCCACCATACAGACATTGTTATAGCTGCTGCTTAACGCAGAGGAAAAAGCGATGTGGATAATATCGCCGCCCTTGTCTAAAATCGCACGGAACTTTTCTTCGATTACCGCCGGATTGTTGGCCTGAGACTGAGGCAGGGCACCGTTTTTCATGCGGTCATAAAACTCTGCCGGAGGCATGTTAAGTTCATCGCCATACACTACATCATCAAAAGAATAATACTGCGGAATAATGGTTGTTCCAAATTTTTGAATATATTCCTGAGGTAAGTCAGAATTCGAATCAGTCGTAATAAAAAACTCTCTCATTGTTATTCTCCTGCTTTCTTTCGCATTTTAGTTTACTTTGTGAACCATTGCCTATTATACCACAGATAAACTCAAAACACCAGTATTTTTTGCAGGAGCAAACAACTACTTTAACGTAAAGGATTTAAATTGCGGATCCCCGGTTCCCCGATACGTAAAATACAAGGCATGTACACCATCTTCCACCGGAAATTCCGCCGTATATTCTTCCCATACATTGGAGGAACGCACCGGAAGTTTGGCCAGCACCTTCCCATCCCAGGCAGTACGCACTTCAAACACACCGTTACAATACGCCCGGACCGTAATGGAAATTTCTTTTACTGATTTACAGTCAAAGTATTTAAAACCAATGGTTGCCGTATCATGAATGCCGACAACATACCCGATTTCCTCATCGCCGTCTTTACCGTCCTGTACAATCTTCGGCGCATATGGGTCTCCCACATACATGGAAGGCTTCTCATAAAACAGATTGCAGGCAATATAGGCCGGATATTCTCCGGAGCCGGCCAATGGTCCGTCATTCAGACCGCAGGAAGTAATCTCCGCCTGCTTTATAGAGCCGTCGCCCCGAATTGCAATTTTCTCTGCGCAGCCCTGACGGCTGAACCAGGTATTGTTGGTCTGGCGGTGATAGAAAATATACCACTGCCCGTTAATTTCCACCATGCTGCCATGGTTGTTGGCTCCATATGCCGTCGGCATCTCCGCCGGTTTATAAGAATCAATGTGTAAATCGCTGTTACTTACCAATACGCCACCGTACACAAAATCTTTCGTCGGGCTTTTGCTGGTGGCATAGCATAACTCGTGCATAACCACGGAAGAGTAAACAAAATAGTAGGTATCTCCGTGTTTGCGGATGGATGCCGCCTCAAAATATTCATGTCCTTCAAAGGAAGTTCCCGCACCATATTCGCATCCCGGGGCAATCCGCACCGGTGCTTCTTTAATGGTAAGCATATCCGGACCAAGAACCGTAGCAAAAGCTCCGGTTCTGGATTTGTCACCTCTGCCGCAAAATCCGGTATACAGATATGTATGGTTACCCTCCGTCAGCACACCCGGGTCAAACTGAGGCTCATCTCCCGGTTTTTCACCCAGGCGGGTACCGTCCTCATAATGAACATAGCCTAAAAACTCATAGCGTCCTGCCGGCGTATCGCACACCGCCACAGACACCACATTTACTTTATCTAAAACATAATATAAATAGTATCTTCCGTCCGGGCCAACGGTTACATCCGGCGCATACAGGCACATTTTTCCATCCCGATTGAAAGGGTCCGATGTTTTCGGATAAATTACACCCTCATAGCGCCAGTTGCCCAAGTCGTCTGCCGGTGCAGACCAGCACACATAGTCCCCCAGGCAAAACACATGTCCGTTGGAGAAATCGTGGGAGCCGTATACATACACCCGGTCTCCGAAGACATAGGGTTCCCCGTCCGGAATGTACTCCCAGGATGGCAGATACGGATTAAACGCTTGTTTTTTCATGTATACTCCTGTTCCACAGCCTTACTTTGTCATTTCAACCTCTGTACACATAATCAGGAATGCTCCTACACCATGCAGGTCATTAATCGAAACCGGACGGTTAATATAATGTGTATAATCGCCAACAC
This sequence comes from Lachnospiraceae bacterium, assembly GCA_045541595.1. Lineage (GTDB taxonomy): Bacteria > Bacillota > Clostridia > Lachnospirales > Lachnospiraceae > SIG299. Next base: position 16,347 of record JAZQJL010000114.1, read on the forward strand.
CGGTACCGACACAGACATTTCCGATTTGAAGGTTTTCACCTTCCCAGGTAAGACTGTTAATCACACCTTCATAGCCTTTTTTGGCATTTTCCAAATATTCTTCACCCAGAATGCCTTTACGTACTGCTTTGCAGATTGCTGCGGTATAGAGGCAGCTGCAGGAATTCTCCAGCCAGTTGCCCTCGAAACCGCCCTTGTTTACCACCTGATACCAGCGGCCTTCTTCGGACTGGAACTTGCATAACGCCGTCAGCAAATCCTTTACCAGATTACACATTTCCTGACGCTTCGGATGATTCTCCGGAATAAAATCCAGCTCATTTAAAATTGCCACCGGCACCCAGCCCATGGAACGCCCCCAGAATTCAGGTGACAGTCCGGTTTCCGGATCTGCCCACTTTGCCTCCTTGGAATAGTCCCAGGCATGATACCACAGACCTGTTTCTTTATCCTCTGTCATTTTTCTCATCAGCAACGCCTGCTCGATGCAGATTTCAATAAATTCCGGGCGGTTAAAACGATGTCCGTACTCTGCGCTGATCGGACCACCCATATAAAGTCCGTCCAGCCACATCTGATACGGATGCCAGTCCTTATGAAAGAACCCGCCGATAGGATTGCGTTTAAAATGAAGAATTACCTCCAGGAGTTCATCCAGCGCCTTTTTATACCGCGCATCACCGGTCCGGTCTAATAGCGGATATAACAGCACACCCGGCTGGATATCATCCAGCTGCCCCGGATCATAGGTGTTAATTTTTGCATCCGCATCAATGATGGAATCTACCCAGTCCTTGATATACTGCATATATTTCTCCTCTTTGCAGAGTTGGTAGGTCTGGTACATACCGGATAAAAATACCCCCTGATGATAATGAAAATGTCCCTCCGGCGGAAGTTTTGGGGCTTCAAATTTGCGCATCATCGTATCGCATGCGGCTTTCGCATATTCCAGTGGGTTCATGATACTCCTCCTTGCTTTGCTGTTTATTCTTCGAAGCCGGCCAGTTCCTTTATCTGCAGGGCACCGTAGTAGGAATACTTTGGTCCGTACACAGAATCGTACAGCAGCGGACTTCGTTCTGCTCTCCAACTCAGTTTATCAGCAAAGCCCCAGAAGGTCAAGGCGTCCATGTTCACTTTTCCCTCTTCCAAAAGCTTATACAAGCCGTTCATCAGATTATAGTAATACTGCCCCTGGACACGCAGATTAGCATCCGTGGCAGGTTTGATGTTCTGCCAGGATCCAAGGCATACATCCAGTTCTGTCAGATTCAGTTTCAATCCCAGGGAGCCAAGACGCTCCACCGTAGCAAGGTAATCTGTCAGACTGTCTTCCGTGTAAAGATGTGCCTGGAACCCGATACCGTCAATCAGATAGTTTCCGTTTTCATCCACCAGTGTCTGTATGAAGTTATAAAGTGTTTCTGTTTTATACTGCTCATTGTAATCGTTATAATATAAATCGATAGAATCCGGTGCATATTTATCGGCAAAATAGAAGGCCTGCCACATATAATCCTCACCTATGGTCTGTAACCACATGCTTTCCGGACGCATGCTGCCGTCTTCCATCCAGGCTTCATTCAGCACATCGTATGCGTAAAACAGTTCCAGGTAGCCAAGGCTCTCCAGCAGTTCAAAGGTCTGCCGTATGTAACTCTCCATGCGGCTAAGCATTTCTTCCCTGCCCGCCAGCGGATTTTTCGTATCAAAGCCTTCGTGAAAAATCCAGCTTGGGGTCTGACTGTGCCAGATTAGGGTATGACCGCGCATTGCCATGTTGTTTTCCTTACACCATTCCAGCATGTTTAAAGTGGTATCATTAAACTTTACCACCAAATCTCCTGCCGCCTGACTTTCCTTCTGATTCAGGATAGCATCCGGTTTCATTTCATTTTCAAAGGTAATACTGTTAAAATTTTTTGTAATCAGCTCCACGCATTTTTTATTTCCGAGCATACGAGCAGAAAGGCAGGTGCCCGCCTTCATATTATACTGCGCCGTAATCTCCCGGATTCCCGGTGTATCCGTCGGTTTCGGCGTAGCCGTTGGTTTTGGCGTAGCCGATGGCTCCTCCTGCCAAGTCACAGTATCTTCTGCTGCCTGTGTTACACCCGGTGTTTCCTGCAGTTCCGGCTCTTTTTTTGTTCCGCATGCTGCCATGGAGCAAACCAGTAATATGGTTAATACTCCCCATTTCCATTTACCCATAATACAAAATCCTCCTTACAATACCTTTTGATAGGAACTATTATAAACAGAATCTCTTTGTTTTTCTTTCTATTTCTTGTGGATTTCTGTGCATACCTTGCGTTTTCTGAAAAACAGATTCAGGTTGGCAAAATTTAGAGAATATTGAGCAATATCTTGTTGGAGGAATTCTTTTCCATGCAGTAAGATAGAGCTATGGGGTTGAATTAAAAACAAGGGAGGGGTGTATCATGAAGAAGAGCGTTGCCGTCTTTGCAAACGGTTGGAGCGAAGAATATCTGAAGCTTGTTCTTACCGGAATCCAGGCCCGGGCTGCCGGCAATCATGTGGACATCTACACCTTTGTGAACTATTCCTCCGGGCCGGAAGAGCACCGGGATAACCTTGGAGAAAAAAGCATTTTCCTGCTTCCGGATCTTCGTACCTTTGACGGAGTTATTTTACTGACCAATTCCATGAATATGCCTTCCGAGCGGCAGTATTTTAATCAGGAGATTTTAACTCATCATATCCCGGCTGTCAGCCTGGAATATGAGCTGGACGGCATTCCCTGCCTCAGCACCGACACCTACTCCGGCGTTTACGAACTCACTGCCCACATTATTAAAGAGCATAGCGTAAAACGCATTATCTACGTGGGCGGACCGGAAGACAATAAAGAAAACCTGCTTCGTATGCAGGCAGTCAATGATGCGCTGGACGCCATAGGCGGCAGGCTTTCTCCGGAACAGGTTCTCTGCGGAGAATGGTCCTATTACACTGCACTAAATGTTGTTACGGACTGGCTGAACACCCATGAACTTCCGGATGCCTTCGTATGTGCAAATGATGAAATGGCTCTTGGCGTCTGCACCATTATGGACTCTCTCGGCATTAAGGTTCCGGAAGACATTATTGTCACCGGCTGTGACTGTATCAGCATCAGTCAAAAATTATATCCGATTTTATCTACCATTGCCAGAGAATGGGACAAACTGGGCTACGACGCATTAGACTGTATTCTCCGTCAGATTGCCGGTGAAAACATCTGCGGCACCATGGTTTACAATTCCGTTCCTCTCCTGGGAGAAAGCTGCGGTTGCCGGGTTAGCGAAGAGCGCATGCAGGCACGTCGCCGGTCTATCATTGATAATTTAAAAAATCAGAAAAACAACACCATTTATGAGTGGCATCTTCGTCACGTAGATGATATGCTTACCAAGCTTACCAGCTTTCAGGATTTAAGAGATCACTGGGGATGGAATTTTGCTTACAACCACTCCTATGAAGGAGACAATCTTTTAGTCTGCCTGGTGGACGATTTTGTAAAAACAAAATGTTACGGGGGATTTACTCCCCGAATGGAGGTCTGTCTTCATCTGGAGCAGGGAAAAAGTAAGCCATCCTCCTATTTTTGCACCAGAGACCTTCTTCCGGCATTGGAACTGAATCCGGACGAATCCAATACCTTTCTTTTCACGCCGCTTCACACAGAAGATGAAATTATTGGCTACGTTGTATTTATCAACAACTTAGAAATTGCCTATAATTCCCGTCTTTATACCTGGTCAAGACACATCAGCCAGGATTTGGAACGGGTTCGCCAAAATATATGTCTGGAGGAACTTAATAAGCGTCTTACGGAAGTATCCATGACCGATGCCCTTACCGGTTTAAAAAACCGCACCGGTTACGACGCGCTGGCCTTTCCTTACCTGCAAAAATGTCAGCAGGAGGGCAAGCATGGCGCCATGATTTTCGCCGACATTAACCGCATGAAACTAATTAACGACAAATACGGTCATCTCCAGGGCGATATTGCCATATGTACCGTGGCAGATGCCATTAAAATGACCATGCCGTCCGACTGGATTGCCGTCCGTTTCGGCGGAGATGAATTTATCATGGTAGGTGAATGCAAAAATCCGGAGGAAGCAGAATATCTAAAGGAACGGCTCTCTTCCAATCTGGAAAAAATCAAGACCGAGCGGAATCTTTGTTTTCCGCTGTCAGCCAGCTTTGGTGCCGTGGTTATGAATCCGGAGGAAAATTACAGTTTGGAAGAATATTTAAGAAAGGCTGACGAGGCCATGTATGTCATGAAACAGCAGGCCCATGCAGACGATTACAAACGACTGTCCGTATAATTTTTTCATATACTCCTTAAGCAAAAGAGACTCTTTCTTCGGAAAGAGTCTCTTGCATTTTATCTGCTTTATTATTTTTTAATCAGAGTTATGTCATAGGTTTTCTGAAGCATCTTTTTCTCCAGGTCCTCCTTTGGCATCGGGCGGTCAAACAGAAAACCCTGTACCACGATACAGCCCATCTCTTTTAAACATTCCATCTGCTGCCACGTTTCTACGCCTTCTGCCACAATGCTCATGTTAAGCTCCATGGCCATCCGGATAATGTTGGAAAGCACAATCTTATCATTCTTATCCAGCGTGTCGATGAAAATCTTATCAATCTTTAGCACGTCTACCGGGAAGGTACGAAGCAGGTTCAAAGAGGAATAGCCGGTTCCGAAGTCATCAATCGACATGGAAATATCATATGCTTTCATCTGATTCATGAAATGCACCAGCTGCTCCGATTCTTCTTCGTCTACGGTTTCTGTCAGCTCAATTTCCACATACTTGCTTTCCGTCTCATATTTTCTTAAAATCTGCATAATGTCTTCTGCCAGATGCGGATTTGATAAATGTTTTCTGGAAAGATTCATGGAAATACGTCCCGGATCAATTCCCATTTGCAGCCAATGTTTGATGTCACTGCACACCTGCTCTATCATATAAAAGTCAAGGGCACAAATCATACCATTGCGTTCAAACATCGGGATGAAGTCTCCCGGCGGAATTAAAGTGCCGTTATATTCCCAACGGACCAGGGCTTCCGCCCCTATAATAGAGTAATCGTCTGTCCGGACTTTTGGTTGGTAGTATGCTTTAAATTCCCGCTTCTGAAGAGCCTCCGTAAATCTGGAAATGTATTGCTTTTCCTTATACATTTTCATCTTCATTTCCTCAGATGCAAATGCATAAGGCTTCTTAATCACATGTTTTGCAACATTAAGAGCCATACCGCTGTCTTCCAGAAGAGTACCGCAGTGTTTCAGGGAGTCCTGATTTTCTGCGATTCCGGCCACGGCACTTATGCTGACCGGAACCTCCCGGTCTCCGAGAACTCCGTATGTTGTTACACTTGCCAGAAGATTTAAAAAGTCAAAGGTACGTTCTTTTTTGATTAGGGCAACAAAATTATCTCCGCCCAGGCGGCCCAGGCACTCTTCCTCTTGCAAAAATTCTGATGCCTTTGCCGCATAGCGCTGGATAATCCGGTCGGTTTCTTTTGTTCCGAACCGTTTATTTATCAGGCTGAAATGAGCCAGGTTAAAGTAGAAGGTATTATACTTTTGTATGTCACCCTTGCGGATTACTTCGTCTATATAGCTGAGGAAGCCTCCGGTGTTTGGTAATCCGGTTAAAAAATCGGTGTGCCCCATCTGTTTTACTGCATTAATCAGGCGGAACCGGCCGAAAACAACCAAAATGGTATCCATATAGGCTCTCAGTTCTTCTTTTTCCGTTTCTGTAAATTCCGGTTCGCCTTGTAACCGGTAAATATAAAACGTAGCGACGCCTTTTTCTCCGGTATGGTAAGTTACGCTGTAAGCCGATTCGTTCTCTACAGCACCTCCCGACCGGAAGAAAATATCTTCTCTGTCTTCTCCCTGACGGGTACTAAGAGACGGTGCCACAAAGAACACGCTCTTAAGTACTCCGATACGATATTGCTTTGCAACTTCCGAAAAAGCAGTTCCAATAACGGACATTGGATTTTCTGTTGCTGCCAATGTTCGGATAAATTTTGCCAGCATTCTACATCACCCCGATTCAGTTAGTAAACCTAGATATTTAATAAGTCACTATATACCTGTAAAGCACCTTCTGTATCATGTGCCAGAACCTTCTGTGCCAAAACCTTACCAAGCTGTACGCCTTCCTGGTCGAAGCTGTTGATGTTCCAAACAAATCCCTGGTACATTACCTTGTTCTCAAAGTGGGAAAGAAGTGCACCTAAGGAAGCCGGAGTTAACTGGTCTCCGATAATAATACTGGATGGACGTCCGCCTTCGAAATTCTTGTTGCGGTTGTCATTAGCCTTACCGCAGGCAAATGCCACGATCTGTGCAGCCACGTTAGCGCAAAGCTTCTGCTGGCTGGTGCTGCCCTGAATTATCACATCAGTGCCCATCTGGCTGTTCTTAAAGCCAAGGAACTGTAACGGAACAATGTCTGTGCCCTGATGAAGCAGCTGGTAGAAGGAATGCTGTCCGTTTGTTCCCGGTTCGCCAAAAATCACCGGACCGGTTACATAGTTTACAGGCTCGCCGAAACGGTTTACGCTCTTACCGTTGGACTCCATATCTAACTGCTGTAAGTGTGCAGGGAAACGGCTTAATGCCTGAGAGTACGGAAGCACTGCCGTATTCTGGTAGCCAAGCACATTACGCTCATATACACCGATTAATGCATCCAACAATGCCGGATTTGCAAGAATGTCTTTATTGGTTGCAGTCTTATCCGCTGCTGCTGCACCGTCTAAGAACTGTGCGAATACCTCCGGACCAAATGCCAGGGATAATACTGCTCCGCCTACACCGGAAGTGGAGGAGAAGCGGCCGCCGATATAATCATCCATGAAGAATGCTGCCAGATAGTCGTCGCTCTTTGCTAAAGGCGAGGTTTCGCTGGTTACGGCAATCATATGCTTGGAAGCATCTAAGCCCGCATTCTTTAATGCATCCTTCACGAAAGACTCGTTGGTTAATGTTTCAAGAGTTGTACCGGATTTAGAAACCAGCACGAAAATGGAATGGGCCACGTCGATTCCCGCCAGCACTGCTGCAGCATCATCCGGGTCTACGTTGCTGATAAACTTTGCTTCCATTTTGAAAGTGTTGTTTACCTTTGCCCAGTTTTCCAAAGCAAGATACATGGCACGAGGACCCAGGTCACTTCCGCCGATACCGATTTGCACCACAGTGGTGAACTTTTCACCTGCGGCATTTGCAATTTCGCCGCTATGTACTTTATTTGCAAATTCTGCAATCTTGTTCTGCTCATTCAGATAAAAGGCACGCTTATCGCCGCCGTCCGCCTCTACTGCATTGCCTAACTGGCCACGGGTCATATGGTGAAGCACCATACGCTTTTCACCGGTGTTGATTACTTCGCCGTTATAAAGAGCCTCAAACTTTTCTGTTAACTGCATTTCCTTTGCTAAATCTGCCAAAATGGACAGCACGTTGTCATCCACCTGCTTTGCAGCATAGTTATACGCCATGCCCTCTGCCATCGGAACACTATACTTCTTTACACGGGCTGCGCCGTTCTCGCCGGACATTACGTCTGCCAGATTTACTTTGGCTACTCCCTTTAATGCCTCATAGGCTTTTACTGTGTCTAAATTATTCCAGGTAATCATGCTGATTTTCCTCCTTAGATTCACTGTTTTATCTTTTTTGATAAATAGTACTATGTCCAGTAAATTATACTATTAAATGGCATGAAATTCAAGGGATTAAAAAACATTGCAAAAGCACCGATATATGCGCTATAATGAAAACCACGAATATATTGCAAAGGATGATACCTCTATGACAAATCAGATAGAAAAATTCATTGTACAATACGAGCAGGAACGGCTCTTGCAGGAAATCAACGCAAACAAACGGATTCTAAATGGCTTTATATGGTTTTTGGCAGCGGTTGCCCTTGTTTGGATCCTTACTGTTACCGGAATCTTTAATGTGGATAAAAATATGGTAACAGCTGCATTTCTAGGGTCTTTTCTTATCTTCCTTCCGGCATTCTATCTCATGTTCCGGGGTGATGTATCAAAAAGCTGGATAAAATACTTCCTGATAACCCTGTTATGCATTGTATGCGGAATTATTATTTCGCTGTTATCCTTTCATGCAACATTGCTTTTTGTTTTTCCGTTGATTTATGCTATCCAATATCGCGAAAAGCGTATTATCTGGTTCACATATTCCATCAATCTGCTTACCGTGACCGTCGGCATGATAGCAGGCTTTTACTGTGGTCTTTGTGACCTGAATATTTTACTGATCAGTAACTATACAAGAGCAACTTATCTGGAAAACATTACAGAAAATTCTCTCCGCCTTCCGTTTAATGATAATCCGGTTACTGTCATTTTAGTCTTCGGAATAATTCCGACGGCCATCATACTTTTTATATTGTCCATTATGCTTCAATATACGGTCATCAGCAACAGCAGGGACTCTCTCCGCATTGCACAGCTGACCTACTACAAGGACATGGATGCAAACACAAAAGTATACAATAAGAACAAATACGAGGAAATGATCATCTCCTATTATCCGACCGTCAACCGCCTGGCAATTATTTTCTTTGACCTGAACAACTTAAAAACAGTGAATGACGAACATGGACATGCCATGGGAGACTATATCATCGAAACCCTGGCCACCGCTATCCGCAGCCAGTCCAATGACGGCCGCCGTGCTTACCGCGTTGGCGGAGATGAATTTGTTATGGTGCTGGAAAATCCGGTTGCCGGAGAGGCAGAGCTTATCATTGCCGCCGTAAAAGAACAGTTACGCATCCACAACGAAACCGGTCCGGTTGCCATCTCCACCGCTGCAGGGTTCTCCTACGGCAAAGGCAGCAACTTCGCAAATCTGGAAAAAGAAGCAGATGAAAAAATGTACGAAAACAAGTATTTTATCAAAAGCCAGCTTTCGTAAAAAAAAATCAAAAACTCACTTGACTTTGTCGCACTAACGTGCTACAATTACTTCAATTTTTAACAATACAAAATGACTGTGACGGAATTATGCTTCTTT
>JAZQJL010000115.1:0-2356 GCA_045541595.1 Lachnospiraceae bacterium
TATCTGCCCATTTTTTGTTTTTGGCGTTCCTGCTGCAAATGCATCAGGATACCAACAAGGCGGTTATTTTTTTCTACAAATTTGCATCCGTATAATTTATCCTGCCGGTTTTCAAATTCCTGGACACGGATAATCTGGGAACTGAGGGGCAATTCATGGCCCTTCTTGATGGATAAATTAAGGCGGACGGTTCGGCCCACATCAAATTCCTCTTTGGAGAAGAAGGCCATGCCGGTTTCGCTGATGTCCTTTAACTGGACATGATAGGTTTTCGGACCGGTGGCGGAAAAGGCTGTAAGTAGCATTTGTTCGCCGATATAAACGCGGTAAGCACCGCGACGGTTTAATATTTCTGCATCACCGACCAGCTCTGCACTATGGTACACTTTCTTTTCAAAACGTACCGCCTTGACGGTTATGTTTTTCCAGCAAAACACCTGGTTCTCGCCTACGTACAGCAGATTGACGCAGCAGTTTGGCGGGAAACCTACCAGCTTGTCATTAAGCTGGATTGGAGTAAGCAGGACGGTCTGGCCAACCACCTGCTCCACTGCCGTGATAAGGGTGGTCTTTTTGCCATTCATCATGACTTCTAATTCAACACTATGTTCTAATTGTAATTCAGCAGCAGTCATTTTGGCCTCCCTGTATGTTTTATCATTTGTTGGTTACGATCTGGATTTCTTTAGTTTTTCCTGTTGGATGTTCATCAGATAACTGTTTAAGTATTTGCTCTTCTCAGTGAATTTACAGCCGTACAGGAACGTGGTAGCGCGGTTGGGATTTTCGCGCCGCCAAAGGATTTTTGCGCGCAGGCTGAGTTCATAGCCATTGTTTAACCTGAGTTGCAGATGAACAGTTTTTCCAACCTCAAAATCATCTTTTGACATGTAACACATGCCGGTTTCACTGATGTCACGGACGAAGATCTCGTATAATTTTGTTCCGCTGTAATTTCTGTGGTACAGAAGCTTATTTTCACCGATATATACCCGGTAGGCACCACGGCGGTTTAATATCATGGCAGCGCCCGGTAATTCAACGCTGTGATAAATGTGGCCACGGTAGCGGACCGCTTTGACGGAGATGTTGCTCCAGCAAAAGAGCTGTCCGTCCTCGGGATAGAGGAGGTTTACGGTGAGCCAGGATGGGAAACCGACAATTTTTCCGTCCAGGTGAATAGGAGTAAGAAGAACACTGTTACCTATCATGCCTTCCACGGAGGTTAACAGGGTTGTCTGCTTGCCGTTATATAAAACTTCCAGCTCTACGGAATGAGCCATTTCAAAATCAGTAAATCTCATTATTTTCTCCCGCCAATACATTGTTTTCGCAGAAAAAAGAAACCTGCGCCACACCATCTTATATTATACTATAAGATAATCGGGAAAATCAATAGCATGTTCACAATAAAAATTCTGAAAATATGAAAAGAAACTATTGAAAGATTAGAGAAAATGCGGTACACTAAAGTGGTAAAGAAAAATGGGCGGAGAATAACCGCGTAAAGGAGGACCAATATGGAATATTTTATTATTATTTTAGTGTTACTTTTATTAATTCTCATTGCATCCTGCATTAAGATTGTACCGCAGGCACAGGCTTATGTATTAGAGCGTCTGGGCGGATACCAGGCAACCTGGGATGTAGGTATTCATTTTAAGCTTCCTATCATTGACAAGGTAGCTAAGCGCGTTGTGTTAAAGGAGCAGGTAGTAGACTTTGCACCTCAGCCGGTTATCACAAAGGATAACGTAACCATGAGAATCGACACCGTTGTCTTCTTCCAGATTACAGATCCTAAGTTATTTGCATACGGTGTGGAAAATCCAATCATGGCAATTGAAAACCTGACAGCAACTACACTCCGTAATATTATCGGTGATTTGGAACTGGATGAAACCTTAACCTCCAGAGAAGTTATCAACACGAAGATGAGAGCTGCTCTTGACGTGGCAACCGATCCATGGGGCATCAAGGTAAACCGTGTGGAATTAAAGAATATTATTCCTCCGGCAGCTATTCAGGATGCCATGGAAAAGCAGATGAAGGCAGAGCGTGAACGCCGTGAAGCAATCCTGATTGCAGAAGGTGAAAAGAAGTCTACGATTCTTGTAGCAGAAGGTAAGAAAGAGTCCGCAATTCTGGAAGCTGAGGCAGAAAAGGAAGCCGCAATTCTTCGTGCAGAAGCTAAGAAAGAGGCAATGATTCGTGAGGCCGAAGGTCAGGCAGAAGCAATCCGTGCCGTTCAGCAGGCGAATGCAGAAGGTATTAAATATTTGAATGAAGCAAGTCCTAATGCCGGTGTGCTTCAGTTAAAGAGTCTGGAAGCATTTGCAAAGGCAGCAGACAAGTC
>JAZQJL010000116.1:0-4880 GCA_045541595.1 Lachnospiraceae bacterium
AAAATTGCCACAACGGTAGCAATTGCGTCATAAGGCATTCGGATAAACTTATACGGAATTGTTTTCTTTGTGGCTTTTTCTATGTCTTTATGCACCAGCATCGGTAATGCATCGTACGGGGAGGTTCCCAAGCCACAGTTCATGTACAATGCCACTGCAAATAAAAACAGTGTCAGGGTCGGAATCAGGATTCCGATTTTCATGCCCACCGTCAGTTCCTCCGTTGGCGGCAGAAAACCCAGGGTGTCGATTACCCATCCGGTAAAGTCGGCGGAATATCCCACCAACACCATGTTTCCGATGGTACCAAGGCCAAACATTCTCCAGTCTTTCAGTGCTACAATCACAAATAAAACCGCGTTAAATATCAGCTGAAAGGTGCCGAAACTGATTCCCGCTTTGGCGCAGAGACCGTAATTCAGTGCAGAAAACGGGTCCGGTCCTAAATTGGTGCGGTTTAAAAACTGAACGCCCACACCCATGAAAAACACGGCCACCAGCATCAGAACAATACGCTTTATCATTTCTTTCGTCAAATACTTCTTCATGTTATTTAAGCTTCTCCATCCTGCTCCTGTCCCAAATAGGACTCGATAATACTCCATACCTCTTCTTTTCCCTGCTTGGTTTCGGAAGAAAACGGAATCAGTATGGTTTCTTTTTTCAGACCCAGACCGATACGAAGCATTTTCAGGTGCTTCTGTACCTGGCTGCGGTTAATCTTATCCAGCTTAGTGGCGATAATTACCGGTTCAAAGCCGTTGTACTCAATCCACTCATACATATTTTTATCATTGACGGAAGGCTCGTGACGGATATCAATCAGCAAAAACACCAGCTTTAACTGATTGGATTTTTGCAGGTAACGCTCAATCATCTTGCCCCATTTTGCCTTGATTTCCTGGGATACCTTGGCATAACCGTAGCCCGGAAGGTCCACAAAATACAGAGCATCCTCCACATTATAGAAATTAATCGTCTGGGTTTTACCCGGCTGGGAGGAAGTTCTGGCCAGGGACTTTCGGTTAATCAACGCGTTAATTAGGGAGGATTTACCCACATTTGATTTGCCGGCAAATGCAAACTCCGGCAATGTATTTTCCGGCAGCGTACTTGTAATTCCGCATACCGTTTCCAACGATACATTGTTTACGTTCATATCTTTCTCCTTATTACCTGCTTAAACCAGTGCCCGGGAAAACACTTCCTCCATACCGGACACCGGAATAATTTCCATGCCCGCTGTGATTTCTTCGGAAATCTCGCCAAGGTCACGTTCGTTTTCTTTTGGAATCAGTACTGTTTTCATTCCAGCCTGCTTTGCTGCCAGAAGTTTTTCTTTTAATCCGCCGATCGGAAGCACTCTGCCCCGCAGGGAGATTTCACCGGTCATGGCCACATCTGCCCGCACCGGAGTGCCGGTAATGACGGAATAGAACGCGGTTGCCATGGTAATTCCCGCAGACGGACCGTCCTTTGGCACAGCACCCTCCGGCACATGCAAATGAAAATCATGCTTTTCAAAATAGTCTTCTGAAACCTCCACTTTGGAACGAACAAAACTCAGTGCAATCTGGGCAGATTCTTTCATTACATCGCCCAATTTACCGGTGAGTTGTAAATTGCCCTTGCCCGGCATGCTGTTTACTTCAATCTGTAACGTATCTCCGCCCAGTTCTGTCCAGGCAAGACCGCGGACAATGCCCACTTCTGCCTTATCGTTTTTCTTATCCCGACGGTATTTCTTCTTTCCTAAATAATCGCTGACATTTTTCTTTGTTACTTTTATTCCTGCAAATTCTGCACCTGTCTGTCTTGCCTTTAATACCTCCATGGCAGTCTTCCGGCACAGCTCGCCGATTTTACGCTCCAAGGAACGCACTCCGGCTTCTCTTGTATAGCTGCTGATGACTTCCCGAAGGCCATCGGCCTGAATCTGCAGTTCTTTTTTGCTCAGTCCGTGCTTCTCCAGCTGCTTTGGAATCAGGTGGTCTTTTGCAATATGGAACTTCTCATTTTCCGTATAGCTGTGAACCTCAATCAGTTCCATACGGTCTAAAAGCGGCTTTGGAATCGTCTGAGTGGAATTGGCAGTACAAATAAACAATACCTCGGACAAATCCACCGGAATTTCTACATAATGGTCTGCAAAGTGCTTATTCTGTTCCGGATCCAGCACCTCTAACAGGGCAGATCCCACGTCTCCCTTAAAGTCACTGCTGACTTTATCAATTTCATCTAACAGCATCAGAGGATTCTTTACCTTGGCAGACTTTAATGCCTGAATCAGGCGACCCGGCATGGCGCCCACGTAGGTTCTTCTGTGGCCGCGGATTTCCGCCTCATCCCGGACACCACCGAGACAAATGCGCACATATTCCTTTTTCAGGGCAGTGGCAACACTTCTTGCGATGGAAGTTTTTCCGGTTCCCGGCGGGCCTACCAGACAAATAATCGGAGCCTGACCCTTTTCGTTTAAAGCGCGGACTGCCAGAAATTCCAACACGCGTTTCTTTACGTTTTCCAAACCGTAATGATCACGGTTTAAGATTTTTTCCGCTCTGGTGATATCTAAATTATCTTTGGTTGCATAATCCCACGGCAGTGCCAGCAAGGTTTCCACATAGCCCCGGGCCACCGCACTTTCGGACTGGCTGCCCAGCACCGACTTATACCGGTCAATTTCTTTCTTAATTTTCTGCTTTACTTCTTCCGACGCCACCAGTGTTTTCACTTTATCGTACAGTTCCGGAATATCGTCTCCCGTGGAACCTTCTCCCAGTTCATCGCGAATTACCTTTAACTGTTCTCTCAGCACATAATCCTTTTGGTTCTTGTCTACCTTTGCCTTGACCTTCGTCTGCAAATCCTTTTTTATGCGGAGAATTTCAATTTCATTGGCAAGAATGACCATAATGGCTTCGTAGCGTTCCACAATATGGGCCGCATCCAAAATCTTCTGCTTGGATGTTACGGTCATCGGTACGCTGATGGCCAGCTGGTTAATCAGGGCATCCACCGTATCCACACTCATCAGCTGCTTTACGATATCTTTGCCGAACTTATCATTAACGGATACATAAACCTCCAGTAAATCCTTTAGTCCTCTGAGCATAGCTCTCTGTTCAATTATGGTAAGGCTGTCTGCATTCACTTCCTCCGGTAAAGACACCAGTCCTTCTAAATGCGGGTCCGTAGAAACCAGCTCTTCCAAAAAGCCTCTGCGGATACCGGTAGCCAGCACCCGAATCTGGTTCCCCGGCATTTTAATCATCTGCTTCACTACCGAAATGGTTCCCATCGGGTACAAATCCACCTGCTCCGGGTTATCGATCGCCGTATTTTTCTGGGTTACTACCAGTATCTGACGTCCTTCCCGCAACGCCACGTTAATGGCACTGATGCTGGATTCCTTCTGTATGTCAAAGTGAATCAACATGCCCGGAAGCATTGTAATACCTTTTAGTGCCACCACCGGCATTAACTGTTTTTCTTCACTCATTGTTCTCTTCCTCTCTAACAAACAAAACAGGCTGACATTATTCCTTAGGATTATCTGCCAGCCCGTATCATACTATTTTCTTGTTTCGCCTATCGAATCAACAGGCTTGGCTGCTCAGAGCCTTCCGCTGACTCCTTTGTCACGATACATTTTAATATCGATTCGTCGGAAGGCATCTCATACATTGTTTCAAGCAAAGTCTTTTCCATAATGGAACGGAGACCTCTTGCACCCGTCTTATATTCCAGGGCACGCTTTGCGAAAACCCGTAATGCCTCTTCTTCAAATTCCAGTTCCACGCCGTCTAATTCAAACAACTTCTGGTACTGCTTGGTTAGCGCATTTTTTGGATCACGTAAAATGCTGACCAAAGCGTCCTCATCTAACATATCCAGCGCCACATGCACCGGCACACGGCCGATAAACTCAGGGATTAAGCCAAACTTTACTAAATCCTGCGGCATTACCTGACGGAACAGCTCACCAATGTTTTTGTCTTCTTTTTCATACAGCTTAGCGGTAAAGCCCATGGCTTTTTCACCGATTCTGTTTTCTACGATTCTTTCCAGACCGTCGAATGCACCACCGCAGATGAAAAGAATATTGGTTGTATCAATCTGGATGAATTCCTGCTGCGGATGCTTTCTGCCGCCCTGCGGTGGCACGGAAGCCACGGTTCCTTCCAGAATTTTTAACAATGCCTGCTGAACACCTTCACCGGATACGTCTCTGGTGATAGAAGTGTTTTCGGACTTTCTTGTGATTTTATCAATTTCATCGATATAGATAATACCGTATTCCGCTCTTTCAATATTGAACTCAGCAGCCTGAATAATCTTTAACAGAATATTTTCTACATCTTCACCCACGTAGCCGGCTTCTGTTAATGTTGTTGCGTCTGCAATGGCAAACGGAACATTAAGAAGCTTTGCCAGTGTCTGGGCCAGATATGTCTTACCGGAACCGGTAGGACCAATCATTAAAATATTACTCTTTTGAAGCTCCACATCGGATGCCTCGGCAGATAATACTCTCTTATAGTGATTGTAAACTGCAACGGAAAGAACCTTCTTAGCCTCTTCCTGACCAATGACATACTGGTCGAGAAATTCCTTAATTTCCTTTGGTTTTAACAGATTGATGCCCTGCTCTTCCCCATAGTCCGCAGAGGACGCGGCATCCATATCCACATCTTCTTCGTCCATAATTTCAGCGCAAAGTTCAATACAGGCGTCACAAATAAATGCGCCTTCCATACCGGCTAACATTCTGTGAACCTGGTCCTGGCGCTTTCCGCAGAAAGAACAACATACCATGTTTTTGTCGTCTGATTTTGACACTTAAACTACCTCCGTCAACCCTTGCTTAGGCTCTTTCT
>JAZQJL010000117.1:0-22527 GCA_045541595.1 Lachnospiraceae bacterium
AGGAAACACCCATACATGGATAAATTGCTAAGGTTCCGATGTAGGTATCGCTGTCTTCAATAATGGAAGAATCCGGAATGGTTGCTTTCAGACCGTCTTCAGTAAGCTCTACCTGTAAGGTTACGCCAAACTTATACTTGGTCCAGTAAAGCACTGCTTCGAAACCGTTCTCTGTATAAGTAATTTTTTTGTTTACCTTATCTTTTACCAGATCTGCCTGCTTTGTATCGGTATTACCCTGAATATAAGTAATTACAATAGCGGAGGACAGATACGCCTGCCATGTTTTATTATTGGCACCGTCATCATAGCTTGGAGAAGACTCCATGAAATGACCGGTAGCCTTATCTTCTACAACAAGGGACAAATCATCTTCACATACGTAAAGGTTAAACTTGCTGTTTTCTGCAATCTTTTTATGAGTTTCCTTCCAGTCTCTGGTAGTTGCCACCGGTTCTCCTGCTGCTAATGCAGTTAAGGAACCTGCCTGTGCTAATGCCGGTACAAGACCAAGGGCAAATACAAGAAGGAAGCAGATTAGTTTTTTCTTCAAATTAGTTGCCAATCTTGTACACCACCTCTCTGAAAATAGACTCAACAAAGTCGAATACCTGGGAAGATAATACATAAATGATGAATGCCAGGAGACATACAATCAAAATAGTAAATGCTGTCAGGAGAATAATTTTTACTGTTTCCTTTACGGAATAGTTATTGATTTCCTTAATGGAGAGGAAAACCAATACGCCAATCCAGGCAAGCATTGCCACATTACCGAAGTCAACAAAGAATGCCTCATTTCTGGTTACCACATGGGATAACAGGAACAATGCCGGCTGAATTACCAGATATGGACCAAAGCTGTAAATGAGGGAGCAGTAAATATGCTTAAATTTACCTTCACCGTCATTGATGGTACACATTAAGTAGTTACAGCTTACTACCAATACCAATACAAGAACGATAAATCCGATATCGGAGAAAATGTCGTATTCACCATCTCGTACGTGCTTGAAAAGGAATCCGCAGAAGTACTTATTGATAATGAACTCTATAATTCCGATAAGGAGTAACATATTGGCACTGAGTACGGATACTCTGCCTTCCTTACGGATGCCGTAGCAGCCGTCAATCGGATGTCTCATGAAGAAGAACATATAACCCATCTGCTTAACCAGCTTCTTGCTCTTAATTTTATCCAGAACATTTCTAATCGGGTCTAAAATATGCTTCTTTTTATCAAATGCACCGATAATCTTTACCACAATGTATAAGACAATGCAGAGAATGAATACGGTGGCAAGATTCTGCTTTAACCAAACGTTTCTGATTTCCCAAAAGGAATCGGAATAGGTTTCTTTGTCCTTGGCAAGTCTTGCATACTCTAAGGAGCTTTCATAGTTTTCTTCCTTGAAGAGATTCTTGCCCATGGCCATGTTGGCATAGTCAAACAGGTTGTTCATACGAAGCACTTCTGTTAACGGCTCTTTACTTTCGGTATAACGGCCCTTGGAGAACAGATACAGTGCCTCATGTAAATGATTGGTGAACTCGGTTGGTGTGTAAATGATAATCTGCTTTTTATCGGAGTCCAATACGTAAATCTTATCATTGGAATCTACCTGAATAGCTTCTGCCTTGGTAGAAAGACCGATACGCTGCATACCGTCATCACTGCCGCCGAATACGAATAACAATTCACCTTCGTTGGTATATTCGTAAATGTAACCCTGCTGGGATACTACGTATACGTTGTCATGATTACCGGTGGTTACCGCCGCCGGAACATCATCGTAAGCACCCGGTTCCAATTCAATCATGTTGGAGCCGGCAATGTTTAATCTCTTTAAGGTTCCCTGTCCTTCACCTCTTGTTACGGTGTAGATAAGACCCTTTTCATCGATTGCCATGTTATCCGGTGTTGCCGGAATGTTACCTAACATCTTTGCCCTTGCAGAATCCGGCAGAATGGATCTCCAGATGATTCTCCAAAGAGATGGGTCGGTTGCATTGGTACCGAAGTAACCAAGGAATGTACCGTCGTCTACCGGGGAAATCTGTACAATACCGTTGGTATTGGATTCACAGACAGCATAAATGGTACCGGAATTGTTTGCTACTACCTTTAACGGAAGGAAGTCCTGGGTTTCACCGTACATTGCTTCCAAAGGTCTGTCATAGGATGCAATCAGGGTACCGTTTTCATCGAACACCCAAATCATCTTGGCGTCACGGTCTGCTACGTAACAGATTCTGTCTTCCGTTACATACATACCCTTTGGATTTACAAAAATATCACTGCCGAAACTTCCGTGATAATTTCCTTCCAGATCAGTAATGAGAACTCTCTTATTACCGCTGTCTAAGATATACATGGTGCCATCACTAAGAATTGTGAAATCGGTTGGTGCCTTTAAACTTTCATCACCGATTTTATTGATGGTACCGTACGGAAGATAGGCTGTCTGTGTTTCAACAACCAAACCGTCACCGTCTACCGTATAGGTCTTGTACGGAGAATCCGCTAAAGCGGCAATCGGTTCTGCGAAAAATCCCATTGTTAAGAGAAGTGCCAACAATGAGACGAAAAGCTTCTTTACTTTCTTGTTCATGTGTCGTCCTCTCTTTACTATTTGATACCGGAGTGTGCCATGGTGTTCATAACCTTATTCTGTAAGATACAGAACAGAATTAAGTTAGGCAGGAACATAAGCAAGGATGCCGCCGCCTGTACACCCTGACCGGCTACGCTGTTACCGTTGGCACTTGCCAATGTATTCATGTAGAATACCAACGATTTTAAGCCTTCATCACTAATATAATAGTTGGATGCCTCCAGATTGCTCCATACCTGCTGGAATACTAAGATTGCAGCGGTGGCAAGAGCCGGTTTAATCATCGGAATAATAATCTTAAAGTAAACATGGAGTTCGGTTGCACCGTCCATGTATGCCGCCTCAATCAGGGAATCCGGCACGGTATCCACGAACTGTTTTAACAGGAATACGGAAACCGGAAGCGGAATCAGCGGTAAAATTTGGGACCAGTAGGTATCGGTAAGGCCAAGACCTTCTACAACCAGGTATCTTGGAATCATAACTGCTACCGGTACGAACATAATCGCCAACTGGTTTAAGTTAAATACGAAATCTCTGCCCTTGAACTTTAACTTCGACATGGCATATGCCGCTGCAGAAGATAAAATCATGGAAGAAAATACTACGCTGAGTGTAATGAGTAAGCTGTTAAATACGTACTTACTCAACGGAATACCCGCGGAACGGGATGCCTTAAATAACTGTCTGAAGTTATCTAAGGTTGGATTTGTAGTAATAAACTTTGGTGGGAAAGCGAACAGCTCTTCCATCGGCTTAAATGCGTGGAAGATGATGTACACAATCGGAAGTCCCGTAATCAGGGCCAAAGGAACTACAAACAGATACAGCTTAATCTGACCTTTTTCAAATTTATCAGGGTTCATTCTATGTCCCTTATATGCAGCCATTTGTCTTTCCTCCTTCCTTAATCATTTTCACCAAAGAGCTTTGTGCTCAGCTTGGAGAAGATCTGTACAATTAACAGTAACACTACGGAAACCGCTGCTGCGTAACCCATCTCGTAACGGATGAAACCGGAGTCTTCGATGTGGTTTACGATGAGCTGTGCCGCATATCCCGGTGTCGGGTTGCCGGCAAGCATGGTGCTGACAGAACCATTCTGAAATGCACCTACAATCTGCATTACTGCTGCGAACAGCATCTGAGGCTTCATACTAGGAATAGTGATATAAATCATTTCCTGGAAACGGTTCTTTACACCGTCAATAGCAGCCGCTTCGTATAAGCTTTCATCTACGTTTAAGAGACCGGCTAAGATGGATAAGAAGCCTACACCCATACTACTCCACAAACCGATGATAATTACGATTGGAAGCAGGTACTGGCCGTTGGTCAGCCAGATGATTGGTTCGTTGATAACACCGATTTCCATCAGCCAGCTGTTGATGTAACCGGTCTGGTCACCGGTAAACATAATTTTCCAAAGTACGGACATGGCAACGCCGGCCGTCATACTCGGAGAATACAGAATCAATGCTAAAATGGTTCTTGGCCACTTTGTTAAGTTAGCCAGTGCCCACGCCAGCAGGAAGGAAAGAACATATCCGCCCACGCCGACGATGATGGCATATTTTACAGTGTTCGGTAATACGTACTGCATGAACACTTCATCACTGGTTAATAAGTTGATATAATTCAGGAAGCCGACAAAGCTTGGAAACTGAATGGTATCAAAGTTTGTGAAAGACAGGATAACTGCCATTACAACCGGAGCCAGAATGAAGGTCGCAAATAAAATGGTGTAAGGTCCTAAAAAGGCGTAGCCGGCTTTATTTTGTTGTGATTTTCTGGCTACCCTGGACCAGGTTTTCTTTTTGCTCATTTTTGTTCCCCTCTCTACCTTTATCGACCAAGAATTTCTCGTACTGTTTCAACGGATGGTACGATATATTCCTTCAATACATTTCCTTCGCTGTCGATATAGCCGAATTCTTCCAGCTTACGGTTGGTTTCACGGTTTACAATTTTTACTGCGTCATCGATACGGGAACGAAGATTTTCACCGTCTACGACAACGTTATTGAAGATGTTACTCATTTCACGCTCTAACATGTATCCGCCCAAAAGTCTTGGAGCTTCCAAAATGTAAGTTGCCTGTTCCAGAACCACTTCCTTATCGGAGGTTGGGAACGGAAGCATTGCGAACGCTTCTAAGTTTGCGGTTGGCCAGATGTATTCATCACCATACATAATCTGAAGCATCTGTCCGAACTCTGCCTGCACCTCTGCAGAAGACCACCAGCACATGAAATCCCATGCCTTCTCTTCTCTCTCGTCGTTGGATGCAAACATGATGGTGCTTTCGGCACCACCCGCCATGTAACGGTTGATTACCTGATCTCCGTTTTCATCCAGTACCGGATTTCCGTTTTCATCTGTTGCCGGAATACCAGGAACCAGTGCTACTCCCCAGGAGTTAGCAATTTCAGGAGCCGCATTTAAAATCAGGTTGTAAGAGTTAAAGTCTGCAAAACCGATTGGCAAGTCACCGTTTCTGAAATGCTGGTAGAAGTTTGGCACGTCTACCGGTAAATCATATAAGGTGAACAGTTCGGTTAACTGAGTTAAGCCTTCTACGCATTCTTCACTGTCAAGCAGTAAATCCTGGGCAGTTCTGCCATACAGGGAACCGCCGTTCTGGAAAATTAACGGTGTGGTTCCGTGGTAGTTTCTCATGGCTGCCATCGGAGCCGTCTGATAACATACATTTAAGCCTCTCATCTGTAAGTCAGGCAACATGGCGATTAACTCATCCATGGTGTTCGGAACTTCCAGACCGATCTTTTCTAATACGTCGGTACGATAGAACATAACGTAGAAGTTCATGGTTTCCGGTAAGGAATACAGTCCGTCACCGATTACGCTCGGAACTAACATACCTTCACTGTATCTGCCGAATACTTCTTTGTAATCATCAAACTTGGTTAAGTCAACCAATGCGCCACGGGTACCAAGCTCGAACGGAAGTGCGTAGTTCAGACCCGTTGCAATATCCGGTGTGTCACCGGAAGCATTGGAAAGTACCAGTTTATTGGCATCCGTCATCAGCGACAGATCCACCTCTATACCGGTGGCCGGCGTAAACTGTTCATCAATCATCTTCTGCATGATTTCTACATACTGACGAGGACGGTTTACCCAAACCTGAATGTGTTCTTTATTTACATTGGTTGCAGAATAGGACTGGCCGAAGAAGGAGTAGAAGAATCTCTTAATCGCCATCCAGATGGACTGGAAAAATCCCAGGCCATCAGGAAGCTCTGCATCTTCCTGGTAAACGTAAATACGGTCAATGGAAATAATATTGTCATTGATAATATCTACGAAGTTAGCAATCTGTGTATTGATGGAGTTGGAGCTGTTGGATAACTCATCCACACGATAAACCAGTTCGTCCGGTTCTTCCGCCAGCGTACTTAACTGCTTCGCAGCGATACCCAGATAAGCAAAGGCTGCAACATCGGAACCGTCGGTTGCTTTTACGCCCGGAAGGTCTGCTGCCTGCTCCATCAGCTTATTTAACTGGTCTACCCAGCCATACAAACGGTACTGTACATCCGGAATGTATCTGGTAAGCTTTAAATCACGGTACTTATCTTTGTTGGTACCGGCTACTTTAGTAACTTCCAGAGATAAGTCGTTGATTGCGTTCATGATTTCATCTACCGCTTCCAGTGCAAACCGTAACTCTTCTGCACTGATGGTAAAAGAAATCGTATGTAATCCCGGTTCCAGATAAACGCTTAAATTATTTCCTAAATCATCAACAAATGTTGTGGTCTTATATTTCTTTGTGGAAGCCACCGGATATGCCCGGAACGCTTCGCTCGGAACTTCGCCGTCCACCTTGACATCCAGATAAACCGGGAAGTTGTTTTTATCACCCTGGCGGTAATTCATGCCAATGTAATAATGACCTGCTGCTTTTACTTCGAACTGATATGTTACTGTCTGTCCGGCAGTTTTAAAGGAATCACCATCCAAAATATTTAACACTTTTTCTTTCGCAGAAACCGGGCTGAGAGTGGAATCATATTCACCTGCCGCATGGATGGAGGAATCGTTTCTCTCGTAAAAGTCTTCTGCTTCGATTTCAATCAGGTTTTCACCGATTGCAGTCGGAGAACCTGCATACTCCGGAATTTCTTCCGGTGCAACTAAAGAAACATTGCCAAGTAGCACGGTACCTTCGCCCATGGTAATTTCAAAGGTATGTGCACCCTTTTCCAAAGAAACCAGAAGCGGTTCGGAATAACGATAGCTGGCATCCATTAAATACTTGCTTTCCCACTTTTTATCTTTTTCCGGCATGGTAACAATTTCGTTACCGTAGCGGTCTAAGTCTGCCTTGCCATCTGTAATCCAGGTGGTTTCAAACTTTAAGTTTCTTGCTTCATAGAACGGATACTCGCCGTCCACCTTAAAGGACAACTCGATTGGAAGAATGGAGTCGTCATTGGAAAGATAATCAAATCCAATCCAATAGAGTGCGGTTTCCGGTACGTTTACGTTGAGGCGGATACTGTCACCGACTGCCATCTGTGCCACAGCATTGGAATATTCCTTATTATCTGTAGTAAGTTTATCCTTGTCAGCTGCATCCACTACCTGATCAATTGGGAATACCACTGTTTCTCCCGCATATTTGTACTTTGGTGCGATGTATTCCGCACTCACCTTGGTGTATCCGGTAGCCAGACGCTCCACACTGTAGGCTGTGGAAGAAGTTGCCTCACCAGCTGCTGCCGTTTCCTCTTCAGCCGCATAGGCGGTATGGTCTACCGCACACGGACTCGGTTGCAACAGAAAAGCTGCTGTCATCGTCAGCGCTATTGATTTTTTCAACCATTTATGTTTCATGATTTTTCTCCTTACTACTATTTCACAGTGACCTCCAGATGCAGTACGCTGCATGCCGGAATGGTAAATACCAGTTTATTGTCCACAACCTTACAACCGTTAAATTCTTCCGGTGTAACAACCTCCGGTGCATCAAAGGTGTTGTGGGCATGCATTTCGTTGGTAAGAACGGTTCCCTTTACTTCTGCCACTTCTGCTTCTGCAAGCTGTCCTTCGATTTCGTATGCCTGATCCACGGAAAGGTTTGTCATGGTAATGTGAATCTTGCCGTCAGTGCCGAGAGAAACGGATTCATTTAAGTTTGGAACCTGATGCTTCTCGGTACCAATGCTTTCAGTTTCCACATAACTGTCTAACAGTTCTGCACCCTGATGGCAGTTATACATTTTAAATACGTGATAGGTTGGTGTAAGAATCATCTTTTCACCTTCCGTTAAGATAACCGCCTGAAGCACGTTCACCATCTGTGCGATGTTTGCCATCTTCACTCTGTCACAATGTTTATTGAAGATGTTTAAGTTGATTCCGGCAACCAGTGCGTCTCTCATGGTGTTCTGCTGATACAGGAAGCCCGGATTTGTTCCCGGCTCTACATCAAACCAGGTACCCCATTCGTCGATAATCATACCGACCTTGTGTTCCTTATCATATTTATCCATGATAGCACCGTGATGCTTAATCAGCTCTTCTATGTACAAGGTTTTACTTAAGGTCTGGTACCACATCTCTTCGTCGAAGTCTGTGGCGCTTCCTTTGTTTTCCCATCCGCCCGGATGTGTATAATAGTGAAGGGAAAGACCATCCATAAAGCCGTGTAAAAATGCCGGGGAATCAAAACAGGTTTCCATCACCTTGTCTGTCCACTTGTAATCATCCACGTTGGCACCGCAGGCAATCTTGAAGATTGGACGGTCGTGATGATAATTTCTTACGTAAGTCTGATATCTTCTGTATTCATTTGCATAATGGGTTGGAGTCATGTTACCGCCGCAACCCCAGTTTTCGTTACCTACACCGAAGTAGTCAACCGTCCAGGATTCTTCACTGCCGTTTTCGGCACGAAGCTTAGCCATTGGAGAAACTCCGTCAAAGGTCATATATTCTACCCACTCGCTCATTTCCTGTACCGTGCCTGAGCCGAGGTTTCCGTTTATGTATGTTTTACAGCCAAGCTGCTTACACAGTTCCATAAATTCATGTGTACCGAAGCTGTTATCTTCTACCACACCGCCCCAGTGGGTGTTAATCATTTTCTTTCTGGTTTCTTTTGGGCCGATGCCATCTTTCCAATGATATTCATCAGCAAAACATCCGCCCGGCCAACGAAGAACAGGAACCTTCATTTCTTTTAATGCTGCAACCACATCATTTCTCATTCCGTTTGTGTTTGGAATCTCGGAATTTTCTCCTACATAAATGCCTTCATAGATGCAGCGACCCAGATGTTCTGAGAAGTGACCCTGAAGTTCCGGGTTAATATGACCCATCTGTCTTTTTGTGTTTACGAATAATTTAAACATAAACCGACTCCTCCGTTTGGCGTTTTTTGTACATATCGAACAAATTGAATTTCATTAAAAACTGAAACACTCCACTTTTTCAAACGTTTTCGTGGATTTGTGTTTAAGTTTTCACTCAACTATTAACGTTTTCTCTTAAATTATACCACCAGCCGTATATATTCGTCAAGAGGTAACAGTAGTAATTTTTCATCTAAGTGTCAAAAAAGCGCTTACATTTTTGTGCAAAGTGACTAATTTCCATTTTAGTCAAAACTTTAGCATTTGATTATTGACTAAATTCAGACTTTCCTTTATAATTAGAATTAACTTTTTACTTAAACTTTAACTTTTATTCAACTGAAGCACTTACATTTAAGTTTGTGCTTTAAAACCACAGAAACGGAGGAGCCCCATGCTTTATCTTCATTCTTTACAAGAAGCCGAAGAAACATTCAAGGCACTCAGTACCCCAATGCGCTTGCGTATTATGGAACTGATATATGAAAATAATAATTTAAGCCTGAATGATCTTGCTGAAGCACTGGGCCTTACCAACAGTGCTATTTCCCTCCATGTCGGAAAGCTGGAAGGTGCTGGTCTGGTAACCATCAAGACCACCTCCGGAAAGCGTGGCATACGCAAAGTCGTTCAGCCGGTTCATGATAAACTCATTGTGGACCTTGCTCCTCAGGCTCCTGCCCAGCCATGCTACAAAGATGATATTTCTGTCGGTCACTACACCAGCATTGATGCACATCCAACCTGCGGTCTTGCGTCTCCACAAATCATCATCGGCGAATTAGACAACCCGAAGATGTTCTCCTTCCCGGAGCGCTTCAATGCAGGCATCCTTTGGATTGGCTGGGGAAGTGTAACTTACACTCTTCCAAACCGGCTTCATGCAGGTCAAAAGCTGACAGAGCTGCAGATTTCTTTCGAAATCTCTTCGGAATGTCCGGAAGTCAACGAAGACTATCCTAGTGACATTTACTTCGAAATCAACGATGTTCCGTTAGGCAAGTGGATCAGTCCCGGTGACTACGGCGTGCGCAAAGGCATGCTGTCCCCTGCCTGGTGGCCGGACTTATTAAATCAGTACGGTTTATTAAAAACCCTGATTATTAACAAAGACGGTACCTACATTGACGGTACTCACAAAATTTCCAAGCATACCATTGATGACTTGAACATCGATTATAACAGTTCCATCAATTTCAAGCTTTCGGTACCGAAGGATACGACGAATTGTGGCGGACTTACACTGTTTGGACAGTACTTTGGCGATTACAGCCAGGACATATGCGTAAAAGCATATTATGAAGACGTGAATTAAATTATCACTTTTCTCAAATCTATAAAAACCGGAGTGATTGAACATTCAATCACTCCGGTTTTTCGCTAATCTTCTTTCAGAGCCTCAATATTTTCCAATGTATATTCCTGATAAGGAATCTCCCATTCTGCAAGGCCACCAAAGGTTTCTTCAAACCATGCTTCGTATGCTGCACCATCCTGCCAGCTTCCGTCTTTGGTAAAGCAATATACCATATTATCTCCATCTGCATCCGCTTCCTTTGGAAATCCGTCGGGATGATAGAAGTTATCCCAGGCAGAAACCTCTACCACCAGTTCATAGATATCGTCAGCCACATTATACTGATATACGCTATATGGCCAAAGTTCCCTGCCGTCCTGCACAGCATAAGTATGGTTGTGAGTAGCAGTGGATACCATTATACCGTTTTCATAGAACAGAAACCCCATAGAAATCCCAGAGCCGGATATCTGACGATGTTTGTTCCCCGTGTCCGGGTCGTACTCCAGAACATTCACACTTTTTGAAAATCCATATGGACTATCATCATCCGGTCCCCAAACAAAATATATCAGTTCATCTTTGCCGTCGAAATCCACATCACAAATAGCAAATTTATTATAAAGTATCTGCATTCCATCCTCTAAAAATTGTTGATACCAATCAAGCATCTGTTCCTCTTTTGACTCCGCTGTCAATTCCTTATCAAGCAGATTGGATAGTACCGAAAGTTCCGGTTTCTCTGCATTCTTTTTATCCATTAACTCTGCAACATCAATTGTCCAGTCCGCAGGTGTCACCGTTCCGTCATTCCTGCAATAAAAAGTAATAGCTTCCACTTTATCTTCCCGCATCATGAGAGCCAGTGCCATAGCTCTTCCCTGTCGGGTTTCTCCATCAATTTCCGCCAGTAAACAGTAGTCAAACTGGTCCTGCCAATGCCAGTATTCCTTCCCCTGATAATTCAGGTAAGCATCATCTCCCGAGTGGCTATGAGGATAACAATTTCCATCAAAGCCCAAATCCCATGCCTGGTTCTCTTCATAAGATTCTCCATTTATTTTTGCAATAGCCATGTTTGGATACCGGGCAAGAATTTCTTCCTTTGACATACCGACCTTGATGCCATTTGCCAACGGATATTCTTCATCAAAAACCGCGTAAGAATAAAGTTCTGCGTTCTCCGTCGACTTTCCTTCTGGGCAACCAAAGTAATATACTATTCCTCGATTTTCCGCTATATACCAGGTGCCCGGTGACGCTCCCGGCAAAATACCCTGTATCGTTCGGATTGTTCCTATTTTCATCAGAGCATCCAAGGTATAATAATCCGGTACCGGCTTGGTTAAAGTCACTTCGTTTCTTTCAAACACATGGGTCGATGTCAAATTATTATCTGTTTCTCCCACTCCAATTGGCAGTTCCAATCCACTTCCGGTTTCTTTCTTTGGAGTAGTTAAAAATACTATACTGCAAAGCAATGCCATTATTGCAACCACTCCCAGAATCACCCCGCTTCTTTTCTTATTTTTCAAAATATTTCTTATGCGTTGCTCAGCGTTTGATTCCCCGAAAGCCAGCCCCACAAAAAGTCCACTCTGACGCAAAGCAAAGCTAAGCAGCGTTTCGGCATAAGCTTTTCGTTCTCTTGCATCCGCAGTCTTCAGCGCAGTTTCATCGCAATACATCTCCATATCCTTATTGATATAATGAATTGCTACCCATACGAACGGGTTCCACCAGTGCAGACAAAGGCACAAAATTTCTATTCCTCTCAACAACGAATCATGATGCCGGATGTGGGCCTTTTCATGAAGCAGAATATACTGTTCCTCCTGTTCACTAAGTCCGTAGGGAAGTATGATTTTAGGTAGAAAAATTCCTATAACAAAAGGCGACTGTATGCTATCACACAACCAAACTCCCTTCTCTTTTTTTACCGCTGTTCGCAGTCTTTTCTTCATTAGAGAATAACGCACTGTATAGTTGCCGGCCAGCAAAATCACTCCTGCCAAATATAGTAGCATTGCAATATTCTTGAAATCATGAAAAACGAAATTTGACAATTCTGCACCAGATGTTGTCTCCAGGGCTGCATGCTGATTATTTGACTTCTCTTCTTTCGGGTGTTCCGGTATTATAATCTTATCCTCTGTCCTGTCTCCTACACTATATTGCTCCTTATCCCGATTTATTTCCTGAACCACATCCTGTGGTGTATCCTTCTGTACTAACACCTCTTCCGAAAGTTTTTCAAAATTCGGCTGAAGACTGAATGAACTTTCTATAAAGAACGGACAAAGCAATCGCAAGCCTACCAGAGCCCAGAGGCTGTAACTTAGTACCATTGGATATTTTTTCAGCAATACCCTTGCCAGCAAAACTATCAAAATCAGAGGGCATGCCTGCAAGCTCATAAGCCACAATCTGCCTACTACTGCCATCATACTTATTCCTCCATTTCGTCAATCAATCGGTGAAGTAATTCTGCTTCTGCTTTTGACAGTTTCCGATCTTTTAAAAAGGCAGTAAGAAAGGCAGGAACGTTTCCATTACTGGTACGCTTTAAAAGTTCCTCCCCTTCCTGTCTGTCCACCTCCTCTTTTTTTACCAAAGAAACAACTATCGTATTTTCACTTTTAACGATTCCCTTTCCCGTCAGTTTTTTTATTACGGTATACGTAGTCGATTTCTTCCAGCCAAGTATCTCATTACAAAGCTTTACAAGCTCCGGGCTAGTCACCGGCTCATGCTCCCAGAGTACACACATAAAGCGATATTCGCTTTCAAAAATTTTCTCCATTAGCCACTTCTCCTTATCCTTTTCTGCATTTGGTCTATTCTACTAGACTGATTCTTCCGTTCCAGTCTAGCACAATAGACTGGAGCTGTCAACGTTCTTTTTTATACAACCATCCATTCCTGCAAAGAACGAAGACTTCTGCATTAGAAAAAAATGCCGCATTCCTGAAATTAATTCAGAAATGCGACATTTTTTAATCCAATTCAATAATATATACACCGTCATTCTCAAACACAATGGTTCCGAGACTTTGAAGCAGTGCATCATTTACCGCATAGGCATTCCGTTCTTCGTCTCCCACATAAATGTAAGAAACATCGTAGGTTTCCAGCAGTTCTTTCACCTTCGCCTCATCGTCGGAAACATAAATGGTTTCCACGTCTGCCTTTCTCGCTTCTACCCAGTCATAGCTGTTCTTCCACAGCCATTCATGGGTGTGCCAGCCAAGGATGGTAGGTAAACCGGTCAGCACGGAAATACGGTTGGCATAGGTATAACTGTTACCGTGAGCTTCTAACATAACCGGACGCCCGTCAATCGTTTCGTTAATCCAGTCCACAGCCTCCGAGTCATAACTGTTTTCGTTATCCACAAAAGCCGCCGCATCCAGGCCCTGGAATCTGCTTTCGTCTTTGATGTCACCAAACCAGGACTCCACAGACTTACCAAGATATCCGACAGTGCCAAGCAACAGGAAACCGGTGAGCACACCACATACAATCTGCTTGCCGTTTTTCGCCAGCAGAATAAACTTTGTAATTACGTAGCCCATCATCATGCCAAACATAATATACGCCTGATAAGTAAATTTAAACATGGTGTTAGAGCGTTTATGGTCTCCGCCGTAAATATCAATAACATAGATAATTTCAGGGAGCAGAATCAGGCCGGCCGCACAAAGGCCAATGGTGATAATAAACAGTTCCGGCAGGCTTAAGCGGTCAATAAACTGGAACAGTAACGGCTGGGAGCCTTTCTTTCTCCGGTATGGTTCTTCCTTTTTCTTTTTGCAGATGGTAGAAACCAGATAGCATACCAGCACGGTTATCGGAAGTCCCCAAAGCACTGCCAGCTGATAAAGCGGGGTGTGGGAGGTACAAAGCGCAATTCCCTGTGCCATAGATTTAAACTTCCAGTTAAACGGCAGGGATACGATAAACGCCAGGCCGAGTACTACCACCGCATGCAAAGCAGTTAAAATTAAGGTTTCTTTATTAAACTTATGAATCACTGCATTACCGAACAGAATGATAGCTCCGGATACCACAAAATAAATCGGGAAATCCCAGTAGTTTGTAATTTGGAACAGACCAATAAAAAATCCAAGGGCTATCACCGACGGATGAAATACTTCCCGCAGTCTGGAATATGTTTCAATTTTATCACCGGCTTTTGCGCCATACTTTACTGCATCCATCCTCTGCTTACGATATAACAACCAGGCATATAAAATACCAAGCACGGTAAGTACAAACATGATATTGGTTACATGCGCATGCAAGTCACCCAGTACAAAGGAATAGGACGGAAACTCATGAATTGTTTTGTCATTCGTCTCCGGATTATGACCGATATAACGGGTTGCATCCGGGAACCAGTAGGAATCCACTTCCATGTCAAGCATGTTCTGTACGGCCGGAATGATTTTCGCAAATATAGTGTAATGCATATTTCCTGCAAACGTTACCGCAACTCCTGCCATCACACCTGCTGCATGACATACAAAGGCTCTGTAACCGCCGCCGATTTCTGCCACGTTTTCATTACCGTTTCTTATCTGCTCTCTCTTCTTTTCATTGCGAAGTTCTACCGTCGTGTGCATCACTTCATAGACAATGGAATAGGAAAGCATGCAACAAAATGCCATCAGCATCATCAATGCTAAGTTATAGCCCACATTTACCGTCACACCGGATAATTTGGTCATAAAAGTGGCCATGTACTGACCCATATAATAATAGTTTAAATTTGTGCCTGCTGCCCAAAAATCTTCCGGTGGCATATAATCGGAGCGCATCATGGAAGTCATAAAACCGTAGTCCATAAATTTCTCCGTGCCGTAGGCCTCCGGTCGGAAGCATTTGATATAGCATCCCGCAATCAAGAGTGCCAGGAACGCAAGTTCAAAGGTCAGCGCCAGCACTACCTTTCTTGTGGCATCATTTTTAGATGGTGCCGAAACTCTTTCTTTCCATGCTTTTACCTTCGGTATCTTCTCCACAATTACACGGAATGCCAGATTTAATGCAAATACAATCACCACCGCAACAATGCAGTTTGTTCTTGTAAATTTTAAAATATGCAGGGAAGACAACGCCCACAGCAGCCAGCCGGACACCGCCAAGCCGATTGCTTTGGAAAACAAAAATCCGCCGTCATGAAATCCGGAAAACAACAGATTTGTAATCGGCAGGCAGGATACGCCCAAAAGAAGCAGTGCAAACCACCATCGCAGCACTACAGCAAATTCCTCTTTCAAAAACATCCGTCCGATTACCATAATGCCCAGGTATCCAAACATCAGAAAAATGCTTTGCACCACCGGCATTATTTCCATCCGGATTGTATCGTTTTTCTTACTCATTGTTCTTTCGTCTCCTTGCTACTTCGATGCCTTAATAATCTTGTTGATTTGGATGAAGTCTTTTACCGCCTTCTGTCCGATTTTTACAATTTTCTTCAGGTTAATGGAGTTCACACCACCCTGACGCGGGCGGAAGGTAATCGGCAGGTATTTCACCTTATAGCCCTTCTTGATAAACAATACGGAAACCACAACGTTAGATAAATTGTAGTCCTCCGGAATCAGACCGATTTCTTTCTTTAAGCTTTCTGCCTTCATCAGACGGAACGGCGTATTGGCATCCTGCACATTTACGTGGAAGCAAATCAGGCATACCGCCTTTAATACTTTGGTTACCACAACTCTGGAAAATCCGTCCTGACGGCCTTTTCTGTGACCGATTACCATATCATATTCTGCTCTCTGGTTCCAGAACTCGTCAAATTCGGAAGGCAGCGTCTGTCCGTCAGAGTCTGTCTGGAAAATATAATCCGCGCCTTTTTCAATGGCATAACGGTAACCGTATAATACGGTTGCACCATGGCCGCCGTTTTCCTTGTGAATCGGCTCCATCTGCGGACGGTCCTTTGCCAGCTCCTGAAGCTTTGCATACGTGGCATCCTTACTTCCGTCATCAATGATTACCAGACGGCTGTCAGCACCGGTCTTCTCTACCACCGGATACCAGTCCTTTACTACGTCTTCAATATTATCCTGTTCATTATAGGCAGGAATTACGATATATAACTTGTCCATGTTAATCCTCCTTGTTTCTTGACAATAAGAAAATCATCTTGTCATTGTTGTATCAAAAATCCGGACCATCCAGTCTCCGGTATCATGTTCAAATACGGTTTCATAGGCAGCCTCGATGACATCTTCTCTTACGAAGTATTCCGAACTGGTTCTGCAATCATGGTCTACGATAATATAGCGGATATTATTTTCCTTTATCAGTTCGTCCAGTTCTTCCACGGAAGAAGCCTCATACATTCTCCGCACTTCCATGTCTCTCGTAAAGGTATCATAGCCTGCAGACCAGGCATAATACGGCCAGCCGTAATACAGCATGGCACCACCCATGACTACATTATTCAGGGAATAGTACGGTGTCAGGAAAATATCCTCGGTGGTTGCATTATCGGCAATCCAGTTGGTTACAGGATCATCATAAGAGAAAATCAGGTAATTTTTATTTCGGGTTACGACCGTGGTGAGGTCATAAACACCGGTTGCCGTCAGTATCACCAGTAAAACAAGCGCTACCACTCTCTTTAGCCAGTCGCCGGACTGAAACAGTTTTGTCAGCACAATGGCAGCAAACAAGGAAACCAGCATCAGGGACATCATAATCCATTTATGATTTACGGTAATATCGCCGGTAAGTGCCAGAGTAAAGGCCAGCACAAACGGTACCAGGAACACTAACAGCATATAGCGCTTTGTTCCCTTTACCATGGTTGCACCTGCAACGGCAAGAAATAAAACGATACCGGTTAACTCCACAATAAATACAAGCACGCCCCACATCGTCTTATTTTCAGCCAGGAATCCGAAATAATATGCCGGCGATACCACAGATCCTTCCACAAACAGGGCGGACTGACAAAAATACAGGCACAGCGCAATGACCGCGGCAATCAGATAATCCAGACGATATTCCGAAACCGCCGCCATAAAAAACAGCATCGCCAGGGTGGCAACCAGCACGGAACCGTTCCAGAATGCCAAAGCCCCAAGGAACACGCCCATGCCTACGGCAAACTTCACATCCAATACCCCAAATGCCGTTTTTGTAAAGAACAGGTTTTTTACCTGCTCTGTATAACAGGTAAGCTTTTTTTTGTTTACTTCTTTTACCGCCAGCAGACGCTGCCCCATTTTTTCCACATAAGGGAAGAATAACAGCACTGCCAGGCAAAGCATTGCCAGAGCAAACGTCAGATGACGCTGATTACAATATACATTCAGGTTCCATAATCCCCAGTTTTCGTTCTGGGTGTAGCCAAGAAACTCCGTATTTGTCAATAACGAATTAAGAACATTTCCCTTTTGCTGTTCTGCCATATAGCGGAACAGAGTAAAGGAGCTGCGGAAGGTAAACAAAAGTGCTGTCAGGTAACCGCACAGTCTGCTTTTTGTAATGCGGACAACCAGTACAAACAACAGCATATATACCGCAATCATACCAAACATACTCGGAAGATTAAACGCAAAATCTATACGGAGTCCCAAATATTCCAGATTTCCTACCATGAACTGGAACATAAAATGATAGCGGATATCCTCTCCGGCAAAATGCGCATACTGGGTAGGGAAATTATCACTCACCGAGAAGGAACGGATCATTCCTAAATGCGGTGCAAAATCGCTGAATACCGAATAGCCCACATAAATACTGTTATCTACCACTTTAAAGGTCAAGAACATTAAAAAGGCGGTAAACAGTATTGCAATACATACATACAGCATCGGACCAAAATCCGTACGGCCTTCTCCAAAGAAGAATCCTTTTCTTTCTTTTACCGCCGTTTTCAGCTTTTCCGGACCTTTTCCTAAAAATGCAACCGCAAAAAGAAATGCAACCACAAGAATCAGCACAATCAGATTGCCAAACAGCAACGGTTGTTCCGTCTTTTGAAACAGATAGGCCGTTAAATACACAAGCCAGGTCACCGTGAGGGTACCGGTCAGATACCATGCAGGAAGTTCCACTAAAAATCCTGGAAGTCCTGCTTCTTTTGCCGGCTGCTTTAAGTTTTTGAACAGCAGTCCGCAAAGGGCACTACCGCATAATGTACATAAAATAATATAAACAATTCCCAGCATTCTTCTGTTCCATCCTTATTCTTTGTCTTCCAGCCAGGCGATATCTTCTGCCTTGATTAAAGTCAGCTGCTCCACGGAACACTCCGTCATGGTAACCAGACGGTTTGCCTGATTTACCACCATGGTTTCAAAAACATTCCGGATGCCTCTGGCATTGCCAAATTCATCCCGTGCTTTCTGACTCATATCATCAAGATATGCCGCTATTTTCTCCTGCAGGCCCTCTTCTAACACCAATCCTGCTTTTTTTGCCATTCCGCTTAAAATATCCACCAGTTCTTTGGTGGAATAATCCGGGAAGTGGATAAAGCGGTTAAAGCGGGACACCAAACCGGTGTTGGACTTTAAAAACCGTTTCATCTCTTCCGTATAGCCTGCTACAATAACCACCAGATTGTCTCTGTGGTCTTCCATCAGCTTTACTAAGGTATCCACCGCCTCGCCGCCAAAGTCGTTGCTTCCGT
Source organism: Lachnospiraceae bacterium (assembly GCA_045541595.1). Taxonomy (GTDB): domain Bacteria; phylum Bacillota; class Clostridia; order Lachnospirales; family Lachnospiraceae; genus SIG299. Next base: position 18,955 of record JAZQJL010000117.1, read on the forward strand.
TGGAAGCCAGGGCATAGGCCTCATCAATAAACAAAACTCCGCCCACAGCCTTTTCCACAACTTCTTTTACTTTCAGGGCCGTCTGTCCCACGTAGCCGGCCACCAGTCCGGAACGGTCGGTTTCCGTCATATCACCATGGGTCAATATGCCAAGCTCTTTGTAGATTTTACCCACCAGTCTGGCCAGGGTTGTTTTACCCGTGCCCGGATTTCCCGTAAATACCATATGATAAGACATCTCGATTTCCGGAAGACAATATTTTTCTCTCATTTTCCGCACTTTAATCAGATTAACCAAGGAACGGATTTCCGTCTTTACTTCGTTAAGACCTACCAGTGCATTTAATTCTTCCAGCAGGGCATCCAGGTGTGCCGCACCGATGGAATCTAAAATAGCATTGTCGTTTTTGTTATCCTGCTCCTTTTTTTCTTCCTCAGCAAGCAAAGGCTCCCGTGTCGGTTCTTCCTGCTTTAATACCGCCAAGTCTGCATTTACCGGTTCCACATGAGCCGTCTGCACGGTTGCCATATGCTTTTCTTTATAAAACAGATGTCTTCTCTTATATAACGCAAAATCACCCACGGCATGAATGATTTCCTCATTACTTTTTTCCAGCACACCGTGGCACAGTTTCTTAAAAATATATTTACTGTCAACCGCCTGGGACGGATTTTTTGCATTTTCCAAAAACATGCCGATACGGTCAAAATAAATGCCCAGATACTTGGTGGCAACCGCTTCTCTTCTGCCGTCTAAATAGGACAGACACAGCATAATATTTAAAATACCGTCAAAAAACAGCCCGGCCGTACCGGAATCATGCTCCACATCCCGAAGAGATAACAGCTGGAACAAAATCGGAGGATTTTTCTGAAATTTTTCTGCCGCCTCATGAATTTTTTCATCCTCTGTTTCCGCAGTAAAGGACAATTCGTTCCGCTCGGAAAGGGACGCAATGAAGTCCTTCTCCGTCTTGCTCATATGCTTGCAGTACACAGCAAAGCAAACCAAAAGAGACTGAACGTATAATTCCAGTACTTCCTCTGATTTCATATGCAGAACTTTTTCCGCCTGCGCCCAATAGCCCTCTACCTCCAGCATGGAGCAGAAGGTTTTTAAGGTGCGGTAATTTTCCCCTGCCATATGATATAATTGTTGGTTGGAATAACTTTGTGTCATATCGGAACTCCTTGTTATATTTCATACCTGTTAACTATATGGTACTATAAGCGTTCAAAAAAAGGAAGATGTCATTTGCACCATTCCGGTTTAAATCCTCTAAAATTTTCTGTCTGTCTTCCGCATTCAGACGGTTAGCCGCCTCATTAGCCTCTTTCAGACAATCTGCATCCTGATAGATGTCACCGATTTTAAAGGTCATGTCGCCGCTTTGACGGATACCGAACAAATCGCCGGGACCGCGAAGCCGCAAATCTTCCGAGGCGATAAAAAATCCATCATTGGATTTATTTAAAATTCCGAGACGCTCCATGGTTGCTTCATCCGTGTTGCCGCTCATAATAATGCAATAGGACTGGGCACTGCCACGGCCCACCCGGCCTCTCAGCTGATGAAGCTGAGCAAGACCGAACCGCTCGGCATTTTCTATCATCATAACCGTAGCGTTAGGCACATTTACGCCAACTTCTACTACAGTTGTAGAAACAAGTATCTGAATGTCTCCGGATGCAAACCGCTCCATAATGGCATTTTTCTCTTCTGCCTTCATTTTTCCATGCAAAGCCTCAATGCGGATTGCGTTTCCAAAGCGTTCTTTCAAACGCTCCGTATAATCTGTCACATTTTCCAGGTCCGTGGTTTCGCTTTCCTCCACCATGGCGCAAATCACATAGGCCTGATGGCCTTCTGCCAGCTGTTTTTCCATAAATTTATACGCAGTTTCCCGGTAATCGGTACCTACCACACAGTTTTTAATCGGCAGACGTTCCGCCGGAAGCTCCCTAATTACGGAAATATCCATATCGCCGTACAGCATCATGGCAAGAGTTCGAGGAATCGGAGTTGCACTCATTACAAGAATGTGCGGCTCCTCTCCCTTACCTGCCAGTTTTTCTCTCTGCTTTACGCCAAACCGGTGCTGTTCATCTGTAATAACCAAACCAAGCCGTGCATATTCTGCCTTTTCCTGAATCAGGGCATGGGTGCCGATAATGACATCCGCTTCCTGATTTCGCATTTTTTCATAGGCTTCCCGTTTTTCTTTGGCCGTCATGGAGCCAACCAGCAACGTGACACGGACTCCAAACGGCGATAAAAGCTTCACTGCTGAATCAAAATGCTGTTTTGCCAATACTTCCGTTGGCACCATAAGACATCCCTGGCAGCCGTTTTTTACCGTCAAAAGCAGCGCTAACAAGGCTAAAATGGTCTTACCGGGACCCACATCCCCCTGTACCAGTCTTGCCATAAGCTTGCCTCCGGCCAGATCCTGCTTGATTTCCGCCCAGACTTTTTGCTGGTCACCGGTAAGGGAATAAGGCAGCGCCGCAATCAGCTCATCGCACTCCGGCATATTTTCAAATATAAATTCACTTACTTTTGTTTCCTTATTTCCTGCCAATTCCCGCAGATAAACGGAAAACAGAAAAAACTCTTCGAACACAAGGGATTTCCTGGCCTCCAACATGGTTTCCCTGCTTTTCGGAAAATGGATTTCCTCCAGGGTATTCTTTCTTTTCAGTAAACCATGCTCCCGACGGATAGCTGCCGGCACATATTCCGGAAGTTCTCCTGCCAGGCACAGAGCCTGCTTCACGGACTTGGATACCATGTTGTTGGTCAGACCCTTAGTCAGCGGGTACACCGGCTGCAATACATTCTGCAGACGCTGGTATTCTTCTCTTTTGTATATTTTAGGCTGCTCCATACGGAGCTGATTGCCCTTTTTACTTATTTTTCCCCGAAAAATGTAACGGTATCCCATGCTTAACTGTTTCTTTAAGTAAGGCTGGTTAAACCAGGTAAGCAGGATGCTTCCCGAAGGGTCTGTTGCCACGCAGGTAAGAATTGTCATTCTTCCTCCTGCACGGGTTTCGGATATCCGGGAAACAGATGCCTCAATTACTCCGGTGCTGCCTTCCCGCAGGGATTCCACCGGTACGGGACCGGAAAATGATTCATAGTCCCTCGGATAATACGTAAGGAGCTGACCCACTGTGTATAAATTCAGCTTTTCAAATAATGCCCGCGTTTTTTCGCCGATTCCTTTTACGGAATCAATCCGGTCACTGATTTGCACGGTGTCCTCTCCTTCCTTTTCTAAATGCAATAAGAGTGTCGCAAAATACTGTTATTTTACGACACTCTTCTGAAACTTCATTATTCTACAGAAATCACGTAGTAATAAATTGGCTGGTTGCCGGAATGTACTTCCACTTCCACGTCCGGATAGCTCTCCGTTACGCGGGAAGCCAAAGCCTCAGCCTCTTCTTCGCTGGTTTCTTCACCGTAATACAAGGTAATCAGTTCAGAATCCTCATCAATCATGTTTACAAGAAGTTCGTATGCCGTATCTTCTACAGAATCGCCCACCGCGCGGATGGTAGAGTCGT
>JAZQJL010000118.1:0-5024 GCA_045541595.1 Lachnospiraceae bacterium
GATACTGGTTCCAGATATTTACCATTCGGTCCACCTTATCGTTAGAGGACTCTACATGATACTTGGAAAGGAGACCCTTCCAGTAGGTCTTCAACTCATCCAGCGCCTTGTCAACGTCAGCAGCGGTTGCGTAACGGGCAAGCATCTCATGAGCTGGCTTTTTATTGATAACATTGTGGGATTCCCACTTTTCTTCCTGTGGATTTTCGATGTAAGCGAGAACGAAAACAAAAGTCTTTGTTTCGCCAGGCTGTAACTTTACGTTAATCTGGTGGGAAGCGATTGGAGACCAGCCGCTGGCAACGGTGTTCTTTGCCTTGCCTGCCTCTACTACTTCCGGATGGTCTACGCCGTTGTACATACCTAAGAAATCATCACGGATAGTGTCATAACCGTCAATCGGATGGTTTACGGAGAACAATGCGTAGTGATTTCTTCTTTCGCGGTACTCGGTCTTGTGGTAGATGGTGGAGCCTTTGATTTCCACTTCACCACAGCTAAGTAAACGCTGGAAGTTCTTCATATCGTCATCTGCATTCCAAAGACACCATTCCACATAGGAGAACAGGGAAACTTCCTTGGCTGCGTCAGAATTGTTGGTTAAGGTAACCTGGTTGATTTCGCAGTTGTCGCTCTTTGGTACAAATGCGAGAACAGATGCGGTTAAGCCGTTCTTTGCGGATGTGAAACGGCTGTAGCCGATACCGTGGCGGCACTCGTAGGAGTCAAGAGCAGTCTTGGTTGGCTGCCAGCCCGGATTCCAGATAGAATCGCCGTCTTTTATGTAATAGTATTTACCATTGTTGTCATAAGGAACATTGTTGTAACGATAGCGGGTTAAACGAAGGAGTTTGGCATCCTTATAAAAGCTGTAACCGCCACAAGTGTTGGAAATCAGGGAAAAGAACTCATTGGTTCCAAGGTAGTTGATCCATGGAAGCGGAGTCTTTGGCGTGGTAATCACGTATTCTCTTGCTGCATCATCAAAATAACCGAACTGCATAGATTGGAATCCTCCCATTACTTAATTTTTTTGAGCCTGTGAGTGTGCCGGCAAACAGCGCACAACCTCACTTTATCACCAGTTTAAACGATTAAGTAAAATAAATCAACATAAATTTTTAGTTTTTTACCACGAAATTATTAGAGATTTTTCAGATGCTCGGACATTTTTGCTTTAAGCTCCGGAGTGATATTCCAAAGAAAGCGGAAAGCAAGCCAGCTTCCGAGAGAAAACAGGGCCGGTGCCAGAAGGCAAAGCACTTTAATACCAAAGAGTGTGGAGGAACTTTGCATAAGCCCGGACTGTGAAAGCAGGGCGTCAAAACCAAACCAGCCAAGCAGGGCAACGCCGGAAGAAGTACCGACCGCCTGGCCGATGCGCCGCAACATATTAAAGGTGCCGTAAATGGTGCCTTCGGTGCGTTTCTCTGTCAGATATTCGTTGTAGTCAATGGTTTCACCAAGCAGTCCCCACTGCATCATACCGGATACACCGGATAGCCCGTATGCCAGGGAGTACAACAGCACATGCAGCCATAAAGGCACCGGGAAGAGCATATGCATGACAAACAGGCCGGCATAAGCTGCGACACCCGCCAGAAGGGAACAGCGGATGAAACTGTTTAAGCCAAGCTTTTTTGTGAATTTAGGTGCAATAAATAAAAACAGCAGACTAAAGGGCATTAAGATTAAACTGCCCATGCTCATGAGCTTTAAGTTTTGATATACATCGGAGTACATGTAAGAACTCATGGTGGAGGTAATGGAAGTGGCTGCGCCCTGACATAATCCATGAATACACATACAAAGAAAGGCGCGGTTTTTCTGTATCACATGGAAAGCGTCCACAAATTTGACCGGCCGGGAATTTGTGCTTTTTGTAATTTTCCGTTCTTCCGTAAAGGCATAGCAAAGGAAGCAGGAAATAAATCCGATAACAGCGCAGACAGTAATGCTAATGGTATAACCGGTGGAAAGTTTGTTTTCAAAACCGGACAGAATCAGTGGAAATAAAACTAACGGTACAATGCTGCCCAAAATGGAACCAATGCCGCGGAAGGAGGATAAAGAAGCCCGTTCCTCATCGTTTTTTGCCATGGCAGAAAGCAGGGAGCCATAGGGAATATTGAACATGGTATAAAAAAACTGGTAAATCAGATAGGAAGTAAAAATAACGATTAGTCGGGAAGCGCCGGTAACATAGTTTGGCGCAGTGAAAACAAGAACGGCAGTAATGGCCATGAGAGGTGCGGAACGAAGCATCCATGGGCGAAATTTGCCCTTAGGATTTTTGTGTGAGGCAAAATGCTTATCCATGAGCATGCCAAATACAGGGCTGCTGAGAGCATCCCACACCTTCCAAAGCAGTGTCATTACTGCAAGAATAGCGGTGTCAATCATTGGCACGGTAATATAATAACGAGTTAGGAAATTGGTCATGGTAAAGAATGTGACACAGCAGCCGAAATCGCCCAGGGCGTAGCCGAGGTAATGCTTGGCCGACAGCGTATTTGTGCAGGCTTCTTTTTTCATTGGTGACCTCCTTTTCTTTTAGGCAGGGAGATAGGACCTGTGAGTATCAAGTATTGAAAAATACTATCATTAAGTATAACGGAAAAAGGAAAAGAAAACAATGAAAAAATGGAGAAAAAACATCTGCGTTATAGGATTTCCAAGTAACAAAAAAGGAGCTATCCATCGTTACGAGTAGATAGCTCCCTTTACTTTGTTTCTGTAATTTCCATTGGACTGTACCTCTTTTTTAGATTTTTGATTAGATAAAGCTTAAATTAACGTTTCTGGTGGTCTGTACCTCGCTTTCTTTCATTTTAGATATATGTTAATGTCCCATTGGACTATACCTCCTATTCTTTAATTCTATTTTTCTTTCTTTGCTTTTCTTTATCTTGGCTTTATTATATCTGATAAAAAATGATTTGTCAATAGGAAATTTGAAAATAATTAAAATAAATTTTAAATTTCTGAAAACTAAATAGAAAAAGTCAAAAGGTTCAGAAACAATTCTGCAGATAGTACGGGAATAAGAGACGGATCTCCGCAGAAAAGATTACCTTGCTTTTTTCTCTGTATAATTATAAAATATCTGTAAAGAAAATTAATAAAAAATAAACACAAGGAGCCTGTTATGCCAAAGAGAAGAGCTGATGGCCGGGAAGTGAAAAACATACCGCCAATCCAGAAAATAATGCCGTATATTATGAAAACCCGCACCGACTCCATGAATATGTATGATGATACCTTTGACTGTGCGGTCATGGATGCGTATATTAAGGAAAAGGAAGCAGAAGGCCTAAAACTGTCTTACATGCACATTTTAATTGCTGCCGTAGTCCGCATGATTGCATTGCGTCCGCAGTTAAACCGTTTTATTATGAACGGAAGAGTCTATACAAGACACAAAATTTGTGTAAGCTTTGTGGTACATCCGAAGCTTTGCGACGGAGATGCAGAAACCACAATTAAGCTTCAGTTTGAAGGCACGGAAACCATTCAGGAAATTGCGGAAACCATTAACCAAAGAATTAAAGAAGAAACCACGGAGCGAGAGGGAGAAAACGGCACGGATAAGCTGGCCAGAGTGTTAACCAGAATACCGGGTCCGATAATCCGTCTGGCAGTCAATACCCTGATGTGGATGGATCGTCACAATCTGTTGCCAAAGGCCATTATTGACTTAAGCCCGTTCCATACTTCGTTTTTTGTAACTAATTTAAAATCGTTGGGGATTAATTATATTTTCCATCACGTGTATGAGTTCGGCACCACCGGATTGTTCTTTGCCATCGGTAAAGAGCAAAATCACGCTGTATCAGATAAAGAAGGAAATATCACTAATGAAAAACGCATGGGTTTTGGTCTTGTAATGGACGAGCGTTACTGTGACGGTCTGTATTTTGCTCTGTCCTTTCGCCAGCTGAGAAAATTCATGAAAAATCCTGCCATATTGGAAACGCCACTGGAAGCAAAAGTGGAAGATGTAGAATAAAAACAATGAGAAACTGCCTAAAATGTTCATTTCGAGGCGGTTTCTTTTTGTTTTCAACTTGACAAAATAATCACAAAATACCATAATAAAACTATGGTAAAAAGGGAAGTCTAACCTTCTTGGGAGGAACAGTTATGGCATATAAAGTAGAGTTTTTTTGTGTCAGCCACATAGGCAAATGCCGTAAGGTAAATCAGGACAATTTTATATGTAACGGAGAATATCTTTATTTCCAAAACAATGGAATGAACAAAATACTTCACGGAGAAAAGCGGATAAAAAATACTTCCGTATTTGGAATTTTTGATGGTATGGGCGGCGAAGAATGCGGAGAAGTGGCAGCATATCTGGCCGCAAAACGGATATCGGAAACGGAGTTTGGAGAAAAGGATCCGGAGGGCGAACTGATAAGCTATTGCAGAGAAGCAAACCGGGACATCTGCAACTACACAAAAGAACATAACCTGACATCCATGGGAACAACGGCAGCAATACTGTTACTAAACAGGAAAAAGATATATTTGTGTAATGTGGGAGACAGTAAAGTACTGCATCTTTCCGACGGAAAAATGCAACAGATATCTTACGATCATGTGTCCGTTGCCATGTTTGGTCAAAAACCACCGTTGACCCAAAGTCTGGGTATTCCGGAGGAGGAGCTGATTATTTCTCCGTATACCGCATCCGGAGAATATCAAAAAGGTGATGTTTACCTGATTTGCTCCGATGGCTTGACGGATATGGTGCCAACGGCGGAAATTGCGGAGATTCTAAAAAATCCTGACAGAAAAAGAGCAACGCAGCTGCTTTTACACCGGGCATTAGATAATGGCGGACGGGATAACGTTTCGTACATTATTCTTTACATAGAGAAGAAACCGTACTTTACATTTGGAAAGGAATAGAACAATGTCAGTGGATAAGATTTCAAAAATGTGGCCAAGCTGGAGGCCCGAACGGCAAATAGGAAAAGGCTCTTACGGAACTGTTTATGAGGTGGTTCGTGAAGAAAGCG
>JAZQJL010000119.1:0-5031 GCA_045541595.1 Lachnospiraceae bacterium
GCTGTTGTTACTACGCAGAAGCAGAAGATATTCTGTTTTCCGGAGACACCCTGTTTCAGGGAAGTGTGGGCCGCACCGACCTGCCTACCGGCGGGGCAGCGCAGCTTCTTTCGTCCATCCAGGAAAAACTGCTGGTATTACCGGATCAGACCCTGGTACTCAGCGGTCATGGGGAAGAAACCACCATTGGAGAAGAAAAACAGTATAATCCATATGTGTAATAAGGAATTACAATCATGATAGAAATAAAAATCATAGGGGAGGACTACGAACAGGACATCCGCCCTTTGGTAAAATCCTTTTATCCGGAAGATGCCATCGTCATTGCCGGAAAGGAAAAGGAAGAAGTAACAAAACAACCGGATAAATTTTTGGAACTGGAACTGTTACCGGAGCGCTTTCGAATCCGCTTTCAGGCAGAAGACAGAGTGTATGAGGAAGAGGAAGATTTTTCAAAACTGCTGTCGGGGACCTATAAAAATGAAGGCACACCGGACCGCAGAATGTACCGCAATTATCTTCACCGCAGGCTGTACGGTATGCTAAAACAGGAAACCAAAAAAACGCTGCCATGGGGCACGTTAACCGGAATCCGTCCTACCAAGCAGGCGCTGGAGCGTCTGGTTCAAAAGGAATCCAAAGAAAGTATTGCAAATTATTTCAAAACAGAGTATCTTTGTTCTGATGAAAAAACAGCGTTGTGCATTCAGGTGGCAGAAAAAGAACAAAAGCTTCTGGAAGGTATTGAAGATAAAGACAGCTACAGTGTTTACATCGGCATTCCGTTTTGTCCGAGCATTTGCCTGTATTGTTCCTTCAGCTCCTACTCCCTGAAGCAGTACGAGGCTTATGTGGAGCCGTATTTAGAGGCGTTGTTTAAAGAAATCGATTATGCGGGCACCTGTTTCCCGAAAAAGAAACCGGTAAGCATTTATATCGGCGGCGGTACGCCAACCACCCTGACGGCAGACCAACTGCGGCGATTATTAAAAAAGGTCAAAGAAACCTTTGATTTTTCCCGCCTCAGGGAGTGGACCGTAGAAGCGGGCCGGCCGGACAGCATCACAAAAGACAAGCTTCTGGTGTTAAAGGAGGAGGGTGTGACCCGAATCTCCATTAATCCGCAGAGCATGCAGCAAAAGACGCTGGACTTAATCGGCAGAAAGCATACAACAGAGCAGATTAAAGAAGCCTTTGCCCTCGCGAGGGAATGCGGACATGACAATATCAATATGGACTTAATCATCGGTCTTACCGGAGAAACGGCAGAGGACGTAAAACGAACTTTGGCAGAGATTGAAAAGCTCAATCCGGACAGCCTGACCGTGCATACGCTGGCGGTAAAACGGGCGGCAAGATTAAATGCAGAAATGGACCGTTACCGGGGACTTCGCTCCCGTGAGGCCGTGGAGATGATGGAAGCCTGTCAGGCATTTACCAGGGCACAGGGCTATGAACCGTACTACTTGTACCGTCAGAAAAATATGGCGGAGAATTTAGAGAATATCGGTTATGCAAAGCCGGGAAAAGAAGGCCTGTACAACGTCCTTATCATGGAGGAACATCATACCATCTTAGCCCTTGGCAGCGGCGGTTCCACCAAGTTTAACTTTGCGGGAACCAATCGCCTGGAGCGGGTGGAAAATGTAAAAAGTGTAAAAGACTATATCGAGCGCATCGACGAGATGATACAGCGGAAAAAAGAGTTTTTAGAGGAATACGGAGGTTTTATCTGATGGAAGGGAGCAAAAGTGCAGAGAGCCTGATTAAGAGCATCCTGCAGCGCCTTGGCATGGCAGAGGTCATGGAAGAAGATTTATATGATAACATTGACCATGCGGAACTGGTGGCAATTCTGGTGCGGCTTTTGTGTACCCAGATGGAGCTGCCGGTGGATTTCCAGCAACAGGTGGTTATGGCGGCCTACCTTCACGATATAGGTAAGCTGCGGTTGAGTAATAATCTGTACGGCCGTGACAAGAATGCATTACAAATCGAAGAAACCAGATATATGAGAATGCATGCGGGAATCGGGGCCGGAATGCTGGAAGAATGTGGGTTTCCGGCAGAAATCTGCAATGCGGTACATCACCACCATGAAAATTATGACGGCAGCGGTTATCCAAGCAACTTATCGGAAGACAAGATTCCGTTGGAGGCCAGAATTTTACGTATTTGCGATGTGTTTGCCGCACTGATTTCCGACCGTCCTTACCGGAAAGGCTTCGATATCGAAACAGCAATGGAATTACTCATAGAAGACAACAAGTCCTTTGACATGAAAATCTTTTTAGAGTTCATGAAGGTGTATCATTCCGCAGAATTTGAAGAGGTTATCCGCTGTTCCCAAACCATTAACGGAAGAAAACGTTATGCGTAAGAATACAGCACCATAAAACAGTTAATTATTAAAATTAAAATAAAAGAAATATACGGCATATGGCCGGGAAAGAGGAAGTTTATGGCAGAATCCATGAAGGGTTTAAAGAGAACCCACAGATGTACCGAGGTTTCCAATAAGAACGTCGGCGAAACCGTCACCGTCATGGGATGGGTACAGAAAAGCAGAAATAAGGGCGGCATTATCTTTGTTGATTTACGTGACCGCTCCGGTATTTTACAGGTGATTTTAGAAGAGTCCGATTGCGGCGCAGAAAACTTTGCCAAGGGCGAAAAGCTCCGCAGCGAGTTTGTAATTGCCGTAGTTGGTGAAGTTACCAAGCGTTCCGGCGCAGTGAATGAAAATCTGGTAACCGGCGATATCGAAATCCGTGCCAAGGAGTTGCGTGTTCTCTCCGAGGCAGAGGTTCCGCCGTTCCCAATCGAAGAGGATTCCAAGACAAAGGACGAGTTACGCTTAAAGTATCGTTACCTTGACCTTCGCCGGCCGGACTTACAGAGAAACTTAATCCTTAGAAGTAAGGTTGCTACTGCTGCAAGACAGTTCCTGGCAGATGAAGGCTTCCTTGAAATCGAAACTCCGATGTTAACCAAGAGTACACCGGAAGGTGCAAGAGACTACCTTGTACCAAGCCGTGTTCATCCGGGTACCTTCTATGCGCTTCCGCAGTCTCCGCAGCTGTTCAAGCAGTTGCTGATGTGCTCCGGTTACGACCGTTATTTCCAGATTGTAAAGTGCTTCCGTGATGAGGACCTTCGTGCCGACAGACAGCCGGAATTCACACAGATTGATATGGAATTATCCTTCGTGGACGTAGATGATGTTATCTCTGTAAACGAAAGATTATTAAAGCGCATGTTCGCTGAAATCGGCGTGGATGTGCAGCTCCCAATCCAGAGAATGACCTGGCAGGATGCCATGGACCGTTACGGTTCCGATAAGCCGGATACCCGTTTCGGCATGGAACTGAAGGACGTTTCCGACATTGTGAAGAACTGCGGTTTTGCGGTATTTACCGGTGCTCTGGCAAATGGCGGCTCCGTCCGTGGTATTAACGCAGAGGGACAGGCAGCAATGCCAAGAAAGAAGATTGATGCTCTGGTAGAGTTTGCAAAGACCTATGGCGCAAAGGGTCTTGCTTATCTTGCTATCGACGAAGAAGGCAACTACAAGTCTTCCTTTGCAAAGTTCATGACGGAAGAGGAACTGAAAGCTTTAGTAGAAGCCATGAACGGTAAGCCTGGTGACTTATTGTTCTTTGCAGCTGATAAGAACAAGGTGGTTTGGGATGTTCTCGGCAACCTGCGTCTGGAAATCGCAAGAAATCTTGATCTTTTAGACAAGGGCCAGTACAACTTCCTGTGGGTAACCGAATTCCCGCTTCTTGAGTACTCCGAAGAGGAGAACCGTTACGTGGCAATGCACCATCCGTTCACTATGCCGATGGATGAAGACTTACCGCTTCTGGATACCGATCCGGGCAAGGTTCGTGCCAAGGCTTACGACATCGTATTAAACGGATGTGAAGTGGGCGGCGGTTCCGTGCGTATTTTCCAGAGCGATATCCAGGAAAAGATGTTTAGTGTTCTTGGCTTCTCCAAGGAAGATGCGTACGAGCGTTTCGGCTTCCTGTTAAATGCCTTCAAGTACGGTGTACCGCCTCATGCCGGTCTGGCATACGGCCTCGACCGTCTTATCATGCTCATGGCGAAGTGCGACAGCATCCGTGAAGTAATTGCCTTCCCTAAGGTAAAGGACGCTTCCTGTCTGATGACAGACGCTCCGAACGTGGTGGATAAGAAGCAGTTAGACGAATTATATATTGATTTAGTGAAAACTGAAGAATAAAAGGAATCATCCGGCGGAAAAATGAAAAACTTCCGCCGGATTTCTTAAATATTTATAAAATTTGTTTGACTATTTTCTCAAAGAATGGTATCATAAATCTAGTGTGATTCACACTAAATTTTTATTTTATTTCGGAGGAAATACACATGCATAAGGGTACAGTTAAGTGGTTCAATAACCAGAAGGGCTTCGGCTTCATTTGTGACGAAGCTGGCAACGACGTATTCGTACACTATTCCGGTCTTAACATGGAAGGCTTCAAGTCCTTAGAAGAAGGCCAGGAAGTTGAATTCGAAATCGTTGAAGGCGCTAAGGGACCTCAGGCAACAAACGTAACAAAGTGCTAATCAAGAAAGTGTTCAGTGTACCTTTTTCTATATAGAAATTTGAGGCGCAGCGTTGTCTGCGTTGTTACAAGATCTTTAAAGAAATAAGTTATATTGTTATACGGAATTGAGCAACAAGAGGGAGTACGGTTTACCGTGCTCCCTTTTCCCGTTTGCCTGTGTAGTTTTTGAACAAGTAAAATGCCTTACTTTTAAGGTTCAACTTCAAATTTGCGGGGATTATTCCTGCTTTTTGCTCACGCTTCTTTCTTTACTATTCGCGATTGTTCTTTTCGGACGCAAATAGTTCCATCACCGCATTAGTTAACCCGGCAGGCCAAATTGCACCGCTTTTTATAACGTTGGCCCATGGACACAGCTTTTCATAATCATCATCGAAAACAATAGTATAGGGAAGTCGGATCGTAGCCATGTCGTTCTGTGAGCCAAGGAGTT
>JAZQJL010000120.1:0-1632 GCA_045541595.1 Lachnospiraceae bacterium
AACCGGGGTTTCCGGAGCTTTCGTCAAGTTGTACAACAAGTTTCGGGAGGAAAAGTATGAAAAAAGCAAAAACACTTTGTGCAGTAGCAGCGTTTGCAGTATGTACCATGATTGGCGCGGCGGGTTGCGGCAAGACAAACAAAATCGAGGTAAAACCGATTCCGTCAGACTCCTTATATGTTGAAAAGGTAGAAAACTTACCGGAAGACTTCATCCTCGGTATGGACTCTTCCCAGGTTCCTGCACTGGAAGCTGCCGGCGTTAAGTACTACGACTTCGAGGGAAATGAAACAGACGTATTCGAAACTCTGGCAAAAAGCGGTATCAATTATATCCGTGTCAGAGTCTGGGTAGACCCGTTTGACTCGGAAGGCAACGGCTACGGCGGTGGTAACTGTAACATCGACACAGCGGTAGAAATCGGCAAGAGAGCCACCAAGTACGGTATGAAGCTGTTAGTAGACTTCCATTATTCCGACTTCTGGGCTGACCCTGCAAAGCAGATGGTACCAAAGGCCTGGGTTGGCATGGACATTGACACCAAAGCAAATGCGGTTTATGAGTATACCGTAGAAAGCTTAAATAAATTAAAAGAAGCTAAGGTTGACGTTGGCATGGTACAGGTTGGTAATGAAACCAACGGCGCTATCTGTGGCGAAAAAATCTGGATGAATATTTACAAGATTATGGCAGCAGGCTCCAAGGCCACCAGAGAAGTTTATCCGGAGGCACTGGTAGCAGTACACTTTGCAAATCCTGAAAAGGCAGGCAGCTATGCTGACTATGCAAAGAAGTTAAATTATTACAGCTTAGATTATGATGTATTTGCATCTTCCTATTATCCGTTCTGGCACGGCACATTAGAAAACCTGACAGAGGTTTTAAACCACGTAGCAGACACCTATGGTAAAAAGGTAATGATTGCAGAAACAGCATATACCTATACAGACGGTGACACCGACTTCTCCGGCAACTCCGTTTCCGGTGGCGGCGGTGTAACACTTGATTATCCAATGACCGTTCAGGGTCAGACAAATCACGTACGTAACGTGGTTGATACCGTGGTAAATGATATTCACAACGGTATCGGCGTATTCTACTGGGAAGGCACCTGGATTACCGTTGGTACCAACTCCTGGGAAGAAAACTCCGCACTTTGGGAAAAGTACGGCGCAGGCTGGGCATCCTCCTATGCAAAAGAGTACGACCCTGACGATGCAGGTAAGTATTACGGCGGTTCCGCTTGTGATAATCAGGCATTCTTCGATGCAGAAGGTAAGCCGTTAGAATCCTTAAAGGTATGGAGCTTACTTGGCACCGGTAATGATGTACCGTTAAAGGCAGACTCCATTGAGCCTGTAGACGTACAGTTTGACTTAAATGGTGAAATCGTTCTTCCGGATAAGGTTAACGCCTTCATGACAGATAACTCTAAGCAGGAAGTTGCTGTTACCTGGAAGGATGTAAACTACGACGCAATGTATAACGGCGGCGTGGCAAAATATGACATCGTTGGTGAAGCAGATGGTATGGAAGCACATTGTTATGTTTCCATGATTGAATTTAACTTCCTTACAGACTACAGTTTTGAAGAAAACAGTGACGTATGGGTAGCAACTGCAAAGGGCGCTA
>JAZQJL010000121.1:0-11327 GCA_045541595.1 Lachnospiraceae bacterium
GCTACGTCGATGGCTCTCTTGGAAACGAAGCTGTGGCTGGTTCCGTGGAAGCCGTAGCGGCGGATCTTGTACTTGTCGTAATATTCAAATGGAAGGCCGTAAAGGTAAGCTTCCTTTGGCATTGTCTGATGGAATGCGGTATCAAATACTGCTACCATCGGTACACCCGGCATAATGGTCTTACATGCGTTGATACCGATTAAGTTTGCAGGGTTGTGAAGAGGTGCAAGATCATTACACTCTTCAATTGCTGCAATAACATCGTCTGTAATCACAACGGAGGAAGCGAACTTTTCACCGCCGTGTACGACTCTGTGGCCCACTGCACCGATTTCGTCCAGAGACTTGATGACGCCGTGGTTAGCGTCTGTTAAAGCTGCTAAAACGCTCTGGATAGCCACTTCATGATTTGGAAGCGGATCGTTGATAACCACCTTTTCACCGCCGGCCGGTGTGTGGTTTAATCTGCCGTCGATACCGATTCTTTCGCAAAGACCCACAGCCAGTGCCTTCTCGGTTTCGGAATCGATTAACTGATATTTTAAGGAAGAACTTCCGCAGTTTACAACTAATACTTTCATTACTGTATCTCCTTTCTTACTGAGCCTGTGCCTGTACGGAGGTGATGGCAATTACACCAACGATGTCCTCTGCGAAACAACCACGGGAAAGATCGTTAACAGGAGCAGCAATACCCTGGGTGATAGGACCGTAAGCTTCTGCCTTAGCAAGTCTCTGAGCCAGCTTGTAACCGATGTTACCTGCATCCAGGTCAGGGAAAATAAGAACGTTAGCCTGTCCTGCAATATCGCTGCCAGGAGCCTTGGAAGCACCAACGCTAGGTACGATAGCTGCGTCAAGCTGTAATTCGCCTTCGATCTTAACGTTTGGATATAATTCCTTAGCGATTCTGGTAGCTTCTACTACCTTATCTACGTCAGCATGCTTTGCACTGCCCATGGTGGAGTGGGAAAGCATAGCAACCTTTGCTTCTTTACCAACTAACAGCTCGAAGCTCTTTGCGGAACTGCCTGCGATAGCTGCCAGTTCTTCTGCGTTTGGATTCTGCACAAGACCGGAGTCACCAAAGATGAAGGTGCCGTTCTCACCGTATTCGCAGTTAGGAACTACAATAACGAAGAATGCGGAAACTAACTTTGTGTTAGGCGCAGTCTTTAAAATCTGTAAGCAAGGTCTTAATGTGTTAGCTGTGGAATGACATGCACCGGAAACAACGCCGTCCGCGTCACCCATCTTAACCATCATAACCGCAAATGTTGTATAGTCTGTGGTAAGAGCTTCTTTTGCCTTTTCCGGAGTCATACCCTTTGCCTGTCTGAGTTCAACCAGCTTGTCGATGTAGCTCTGAAGCTTGTCTGTTGTGTGAGGATTGATACGGGTAGCCTTGGAAATATCAAGACCATCTGCGTTCTTATCGATTTCCTCGTCAGTACCAACTAAAATAATATTAGCATTCCCCTCTGCCAATGTGATAGCTGCTGCCTCAAGTACTCTTCTGTCCTCTGTCTCAGGCAGAACGATTGTCTTCATATTCTGTCTGGCTCTTACTTTGATTTCATCAATAAAACCCATGATAGTTCTCCTTTCGTTTTGCTCTGCTTTATCGCAGAATATAGCTAATATAGATTATAGTCCAAAATCACCCATTTCACAAGTGCAAATTCAATTTTCTATTCACATATTTTTCTGCACGTGATAAAATACTATTGCTATGTAATCATAATAAGGAGGCCTTCCCTATGACAATTGCTGCCATTATTGCAGAATACAACCCGTTCCATAACGGACATGAATATATGATTCAGAAAGTAAAAGAAGAAACCGGCGCCGATTACGTCATTGCCATGATGAGCGGCAACTTCACCCAGCGGGGCATTCCCGGCATTGCGGACAAGTTTACCCGGGCAAAAATGGCGGTTTCCTGCGGCGTAGATGCCGTTTTTGAATTGCCGGTACGTTTTGCCACCGCCGGAGCGGAACTCTTTGCCACGGGGGCTGTAACGGCCTTCCACGCCCTTTCCTGCGTGGATTATCTTGCGTTTGGCAGCGAATGCGGAACTCTCTCCGACTTTTCCGGTGCCGCGGAGCTTCTTTTGCAGGAGCCGGAAGAGTTTAAAGCCGCCATACAAAAACACTTACGCCAGGGACTCTCCTATCCAAAGGCCTTTGCCCTTGCCGTGAAAGAAAGCGGTAGCAGTCTTTCCGTATCGCCTAAGCTTTTAGAAACCCCAAACAATCTGCTTGGCCTAGAATATATGAAGGCACTGAAAAAGCTGGCTTCCTCCATTAAGCCCCACACACTTTCCCGCACCGGCACCGGGTATCATGATGAACACACCTGCTTTTCCAAAGCCTCCGGCACCCTGATTGCCAGCGCTTCTGCCATCCGTTCTGCCCTGACCAGTACCACCGGCACCATCGCCCTGGCACAGCCGCTTCTTCCGGCAGACGCTTACCGTGTCTTTGCGGAAAGCTACGGAAGCACCGCTCCTGTCACATTAGATGATTTCTCCCTGCTGCTTTCCACCCGGATTGCCGCAGAATCCAAAGAAAGTCTTGCCACCTTTTTGGACGTGCCAAAGGAACTGGCAGACCGCATTTACGGTTTTCGTGATGAATTTATGCCGTTTAGCGAGCTGATTTCTTCCATTAAGCACAAGCAATTTACTTATGCGAGAATCAACCGGGCATTACTGCATATTTTATTAGGGTTAAAGGAGAATGCGGATTCTTCTAACAATTCCGCGTCTCTCATTCCTTACGCCCGTCTCCTTGCCATGAAAAAAAGTGCTTCCCCTCTCATGAAAGAGATTAAGGAGCACTCTCAGATTCCTGTCATTACCAAGCCGGCGGATGCAAAAAAAGTACTGGACGAAGCTGCACTGACAATGTTTGCGGAAGATGTGACCGCTGCAGATTTATATAACAGAATCGTCTCCTCCAAGTTTGGTACAACGTTTGTCACAGACATGCGGCATTCTATTGAGATTGTGTAATTTCCAACTTATACGGGCTTTTTCCTCGTTTCGTTGGATATCGGTTTTTTTGAAAAACCAACGAATGGTGCGCAGATATGAAATAAGTTGGTTTTTGCCAAAAATGCATACCAAATCAATCCTATAATTACTCTCATAAGTTGGGTTGCGTATTTTTGCACTAATACTGTTCGTATATTCTTCTTATATACTCCTTAAACTCGGCCACCCTGTTTTCCGGACTAAGAAATTTAAGATTTGTTCCGTAGCTTGCCAGCCATTGGTAAAATCCTTCATTCACTGCAACATTCATATGAGCAATAAACTTGTCCTCCCCTTTGCTATGAATCATTACTTCGCTGCCAAACTTATCAGACACGTTGACCCTGCACCAATTGATTCCTTCTATTGTCACATTTTCTTTTATCCCGGCCCATGAATGTGTACTAATTCTCAGATAATCACCATCTGTCATGGTATGACCTATTTCCTTTAGTTCAGCCACTTGTCGCTTAGGTTTGATATCTAAATCAGTCATTTGAATGTTGACCATAAGATCTAACCTGTAATTATGGACAGACGTTGCATTATCTGCCAGGCAGACAACATAGTATTTTCCGTTCATTGGGACAAGGTAATAGGGTGAAGCTTGTATCACTTCTCCATTATTTCTGATTGCTTTCTTACCACTCATACGATCAACATACTGAAAAGTAATTTTTTTGTTGGCAACAATAGCTCTCATAACTAAATCAAAATAAATGGATAAGTGTCGGTCTTTCTCCTTTATTGCCGCATCCACCACGACCGTATTATCAATAAACCTTTCTGCTTCCAGAGTTGCAAAATCTTTAATTCTTCTAATCAGGTTCCGGGTGTCTTCCATTGTCAGAATTCTGGTAGCGGCAATCGCATCTGTAATCAGTTTTAATTCAAAATCCTGAAAGGTATGTTCAATCATATACCAACCATCATTATGATTTTCACATAAAACAATCTGAAATCCTGAATCCTCCAGCACTTTCAAATCTCTCGATATTGATTTTCTTTCAGCTTCAATACTGTATTTTGCAAGCTTTTTTCGAATTTCATCAATAGTTATCGGATGATTTTCATCCGTCTTACTCATTATTTCTAAAATTTTTAAAAGCTTGACTTTATTTCTTCCCACCATATAAGCTTCTTCTCCGTTAGTGAGTATACTCAAAAAAAATTTTTCTATAATATACTGCTTATGAGACCTATAATTCGGTCTCTTGCTTCACATAACTCTTTGGTTTTTCCAAATGCCATACTTTGTAAGGCAATTTTATACTGATGACCCGATTTTATGGTTATTAACATTGCAGCTTTACCCTGTACACAGGTCGTAGGTTCAATTGTCACTATTTCACTTAAAGATATTTCATTTGGAATATTTGCTCCTGAATTTAACGCCATGCCAAGCAAACCGCCTCTTTTTAAGAATGCCATTCCACCACTGTCTTTTGTAAAGATAATTCGTTTGTTCGTTAAAGAAAACATTCCTTGTGCTATACTCCCCAGAACAAAAGCAGCGCTGTATTGCTCAAGCAATTTTTCATCAGATCCGAGTTGCAGAGGAACTTTTGACTTTACATCCCGGAAGTCTCCTTCTATTGTTTTAGTTGCGGTTGTTGTGCTGTTGCTACTATTTTCATCAACGGAAATACGCAAGCCACAACTACTGCAAAACATTTCATTATTGTTCATCTGATTGCCACATTTGGGACAAAACATATTTTACCTCTTTTCTTATCATTTATTGATATTATAGTACTTGTACTACAGTTTTGACATACATTGATTTTCAATTTCCATAAATGCCTGTTCGTTTTCTAAAACATAACCTCTTACAGCAACCAAATAATATATAGAGCCGGCAACACCAATAATTCCGCCTACTACAAGATTATAGACTAAGGTGACAATAGCCCCTCCTAATGGTTTTATTTTCGCTACAATGCCTACCGGATTGTTTGGGAATACTTTACTGTAATTCAGGTCTTGTATAGATGAAAACAAATTTAGCATACCTACTATAAGAAAAGTCCAATTCCATAAAATACCCATCAGTATTTGTATTACGGCAATTACAATCCAAATAATTCCGTTTGTTTTAATTCTCTGGGTAATTGTATCAACAAGCGAAGCAGAAGGAGTATAACCAGCCTGACCACTACGTGTTGAAGTTCCGGGAATTGCACACCCGCACTTTACACAAACCACTGCATTTTCATTAACTTCATTTCCACAATAAGTACAATACCTTGCCATTAAAACATTCTCCTTTGTCAAAAATACTACAAGTATACTTGCAAAAAAAGTATAGCATATAGGCTATCCCAAAACTGTCCTGCCCGGTATTATTTTCAAATCAGATTCCGCAATATATCCCTGTTGAAACAGCAGAAAAATAAAGAGAAAGTGCAGAAAACAACACTTTCTCTTATAATAATTCGTATTTTTACTTAATGGGATTTCATTCCTTGTCTCACTTACTATTCAATATTATCCAGGAAGGAATCACTATCAATGTCGTACAAATCTGCATCTTCCTCATCGATATGATATACCTTCTTCTCTTCTCTTGCAGAAGCGGTTGGCTGCTCCTGCGGAGCAACATCCTCGTTCAATTCTCTGCGGTTTTCCTGCACAATCTTTAAGTTTTCTTCCAAAGTAGCAAGCATTGCCTCTGTCTTTTCTTTTGCTTCCTTGTAAGTAAGGGCAATGACATGTTCTACCTGGGTAAGCATGTCGTTGGTATAGTTGAGTGCTCCCATGCTGATGGTCTCTGCATCCGAACTTGCCTGCTGGAAAATGCTGTCTGCCTGCTGAGTTGCTCTGGATACCATTTCATTGGCCTGCAGATATGCCTGACGCATAATTTCGCTTTCCTGCACTAACATTTCTGCCTGACGCTTTGCGTCTGCAATAATCTTTTCTGCACGGTCTTCTGCATTGGCAATAATCTGGTCCTTGTTGGCAACAACCTTTGCACAGCGCTTGATTTCCTCCGGAATTTTTAACTTCATCTCATCCAGAATGTCATAAATTTCTTCCTTCATGACAACTACCTGGGTGGTGGAAAAGCCCTTTGGCTTACATCCTTCGATATATTCATACATTTCTTCAATTAACTGCTCAATTCTGTTCTGACTCATGAACGTGTCCTCCCTGCCTTCTTATATATATCTTCTACGATACATTCCGGTACAAACTGACTGATGTCTCCTCCATAGGATGCAATTTCCCGCACAATGCTGGAACTAACGTAGGAATATTCTACACTTGTAGTTAAAAATATGGTGTCCACCAACGGATTTAGTTTATGATTTGTCTGGGCAATCTGTAATTCGTATTCAAAGTCGGTAACCGCCCGCAAACCTCTGACTAGCACGCTTGCTTCTTTTTTCTGGGCAAACTCCACTAACAGGCCGTCAAATGCCTCCACTTCCACGTTAGGAAGTCCGTTTGTTACACGGCGAATCATTTCTACCCGCTCTTCCATGGAAAACATCGGTTTTTTTGCACCGTTGATTAACACGCCGATAATCAGCTTGTCCACCAGTTTGGAGGCACGGAGAATAATGTCCAGATGTCCTTGGGTTACCGGGTCAAAGCTGCCCGGGTAAATCCCGATTCTCATATATCCATCTCCAATCTATCTAACATGAGCTTTACGCAGGCTCGTTTTCCCAGGTCTGAATAAATACATGCCGGTTATTTTTATAGTTTTTTTCACGAAACAGTTCAAAACCCAAACTGTTAAGATACGAAAAATCTGTTTGCAAGGAGGCCTCTACCACAATGAGCGTGTCTTCATTTACCAGGCAGGAATCTGCCAGTTGTTCCAGTACACGTTTTTCTAACTCGTTATCATAGGGCGGATCCATGAAAATAATGTCAAAGGCCTTGCCTTCTGCCTCTAACAGCGGAAGGGCCCGGAACACATCCATGCTAAGGAGCCTTGCCTCTTCTGTAAGTTTTGTAGTTTTTAAATTTTCTTTGATACAGGAAAGAGAGTCTGCACTTTGTTCTACCATGACCACATCCCCGGCGCCGCGGCTTAAAGCCTCAATACCGATGGCACCGCTGCCGCTGAATAAATCCAGGAAACGGCAATCTGCCAGATAAGGATTTAAAATGTTAAATAAGGTTTCCTTGGTACGATCCTGGGTGGGCCGGACTGCCATGCCCGGTACCGTTTTTAAAATCAAATGGCGTCTGGAGCCGGCAATAACTCTCATGCGGTAGTCCTCTTTTCTGTTTTCAATAAAAAAACATTCTTCTACATCTATTCTAGTTTATCGTATCTTGCAACTAAATTCAACCTTTTCTTAAAAAAAGATTCGGAAATTTTATCAAAAAAAAGAGAGACACCGCAAAATGCGATGTCTCCCTTTCTCTCTCCTGCTAAGATAATGACCGGATTACTTACCTGCCATTGTCTCTTCCTGACGCTTAATCATTTTACGAACCATTTCGCCACCGACAGAACCGTTCTGAGCGCTGGTAAGGTTGCCGTTGTAACCGTTTGTTAAAGGCACACCAAGCTCACTTGCGACTTCCATCTTGAATCTGTTCATAGCGTCCTTAGCTTCAGGAACTTCTACACGATTTCTACTAGACATCTTTCATACCTCCAAATTAAATTGTTTTGATGTTACGCTAGTAGTATTTGCAAAAGTTCCTTTTATACACTGGAAGGTTTTGTTATTGTTGCTTATTTTCAAAAAATTTAAGCAGCATATTTTTTAATCATTTTAATAATATACCACAGTGCGGAAATTCCCGCTCCGATACCGGAAATCACCAGCATCCGTTCAAATTCCAGGTTAAGAATAGAAACAAGGCCCACAAACATAAAACTAAGAATCAGCAAAATTAAAAGAATGTATCCATAGGTCACTCCCACCGTAATAAAGAAAAAAATGAAATCTTTAATTACATCCTTCGGGTCTAATTTTGAGTCTCTGCCTGCCATTTATTCTGCCTTCTTTCTCTTCATCCATACTGCGTTGTTGTTTTTTAAATAGCCGGTTACAAATTCACATTCGCCGCCGTTTTCATAGTCAAAGGCAGTACCGGAAACACCGCAAACAAGCTCTGTCGGGAAGTTTTCTGTCACACTTTCTTTGATTTTATTATTAAAATTAGAAAATTCGATGATTTCCCAGTTGCCCTTCTCCTGTTGCCAGGACTGCATCTGCTCTTTGCTAATCTCTGTTGCCGACGGTTCTTCTGCATACACTTCCGGTGCAAATACCGGCCAGTCCTCCACAAAATACATACGGCGTACCGCCATATAATGCATGAAGAAGGTCATGCGGTCTCCCGGTGCATCGGAACCATGATGGAGATTCCAGGCACCGTCTCTTACGTGGTGTACGAAGAAATAGCGGTCCGTCGGCTCATGATAAAACGGAACACCGTGTCCCGGACCGCGGAAGCCTCCAAAGGTCCAAGGATCATCTGCATTTTTATTTGGATTCGTGTACGGATTTGCAGCCTCAAACCGGTAGCTGCCTGCCACCTTCTGTCCAAGGGAAACACCGTCCATACTCTTTCCTTCTCTGTCAAGGTACGGGCCTTCCACCTTATCGCTGACACCCACGCGGATGTCGTAGTGGTCGCCCAGCCATCCATAGGAAAGGAACAGATAATACTTTCCATCCCTGCGGATAATGGCTGCACCTTCCGGACCGTCAATGTAAGAATCCTTTGGTTTTACCGCGATTCTGGTGCCCAAATCCTTTGCCTCACAGTTTAAGCACAAGCCGGTGGCCGGATCCAGTTCTTTTATAAAAATTCCACCGAAAAAGGAACCGTAAATTAAATATTTTCTGCCGTCTGCAGTATCTACCACATGGGCATCAATGGCATTCGGCTCTGCATCGGTGGTAAACCAGGTATCTGCCACTACACCACGGTTTTCAAAAGGACCTTCCGGCTTATCAGCCACTGCCAGCCAAATGCGGGATTCGGAACTGCCGAATGCCTTAGTGGCGGAATAATACATCCGGTATTCACCGTTTACATACTCAGTATACGGTGCCCAAAAGCCTCTGGTTGGCGGATATTCACCGTTATCACTGCCCTCTTTAATGGCGGCCTCGGAAAGCGCCATGCCCACATATTCAAAATCAATCAAATCCTTACTTCTTCTGATTTGAATTCCCTGACAATACGGGGTGGTAATTCCGCCGTCCGTAGAGTAGGAATAACAATAACCGCTAATCGGGTCATACATCATGCCCGGGTCATGGGATTCAAAGCAGGGATTTTCTTTACGACTGTGTAAATTTAATATAAACCCCGGTTTACGCATAGTAACCTCCTTTTTTGCAAAAGGGTGTGCTATTTCTAACACACCCTTGTTATTTATTCTGTCATCTTGCTGCCCCAAAGAGTCAATTCATTTTCTTTACCGAGTGCGGTAAATACAAAGGTCTTTTTGGACAGATTTTCTAAATTCATTTCTAATGCTACGCCACTGTAGGTTACACCGTTTAAGGTTACATTGATGTAAGAGGTGCCCTCTTCTAATGACCAGGAGCCTTCATAGTAACCGGTTACCGTACCGTCTTCATTTAAGTAAATCACTTCCGGAAGCATAACATCCAGATTTTCATAGTCAATGTCCATTTCGTGAAGAATCACTTCATACTTACCGGTGAAATTTTCTTTGGTGCATACGGATGCATCCAGTTTTTCACCTGCGGTGGAATACGGAGCTGCCACCAGCCAGTTTTCCTTGTTTAAGAAGAGCTGATGCACTCTTACGCTGTGGCCTTCCGTACCGTCGGTGGTTCTGGTATGGTAAACAATGTATGCTCTTCCGTCATCATCCACAAAAGCAGAGTTATGACCCTGGGCAACTTCACCCTGGCCAAAGGTTCTCCAACGGTAACCGCCAAATAAACGGACACCCTTGTTTGCCTGATTGTAGTTGAATACATACTTATCAAATAAAGAACTGTTTCCTAACGCATCTACATAAGGACCGTCCGGATTTTCGCTGCGGTATACACGCACGTTATAGCCGGCCTTTGCCTCTAAGCCGCCGTAGGAAATAAACAGCCAGTAATAATCGCCGATTTTTTCGATGTAGCTTGCTTCACCGGATACATACTTACCGCCGGCAATCTTCTTACCAAAGTAAGCATCGGAATGTTCGTTGGTTTCATAGGTAACGCTGTAGTCGCGGAGACCGGTCTGCTCATCCAGCTCTAAGATAAAGATACCGCCGGACCAGGAACCGTAAGCCATCCAAAGCTTACCCTCATCATCGTAAAATACGGTTGGGTCGATACAGTTTGGCCAAGCATCGCCCCACTTGCCGTTTTTTATACCGTTGGTAATATAGCGCTGCGGAAGCTCGGTTTCTCCCAGTACTTCGTCTGCATCCGTCTGGGTCCAGTCTTCCGGAGTAAAACCGCCGTAAACAATGCTGCCCACATACTCAAACGGACCGTTGGCACTGTCGGAAGTTAAAAGAACAATGTTGGACTTCCATGTGTCGCCGTTGGCGCTTAAATAATAGCAGTACTTGCCCATTGCTTCGTTATAAATCATGTCCGGAGCCCAAAGATAGCCATACCAAGAGCCGGAATCTTTATTCCACTCACTAATCTTTTCTCTGGTTTCCTTATCAAAAGAATTTCTCCAGGTGTTATCCAGATTTGTCCAATTGATTAAATCTGTAGTAGAGCTCTGGGTCATATGGGTACCGTAAATGTAGTATGTACCGTCAAAATCCTTAAAAATGGATGGGTCGTGACAGGTGGTACGCTTTGCACCGATATGCTCGCTGAGGCTGAATTTTGCTTTTTCAATACCAAGACTTAATTCCACCACTGCACGAACCATTACCTTCTGTCCGCCGTACATAAATTCCACGTAAGGACGGAGTGTTACGGTCTCATTGGTCTTTAAAACAGAAATTTTTTCTGTAGTCTTTGTGCCGTTATACGGGTCTGCGTTATATTCCGGTGCCACATCCGCCGGAATTTCTCCCGTTACAGGGAATGTTGCTTCATCTCCCACTAATTCTCCGTGAATTTCATAGCTTTCTCCGAAGAATACCTGCGGAAGCTCTTTTGGCATGGAAAGGGAATTTGCCGCCTTTATTCCGGCAGAATTCTTATATTCAATGGTAGATTTGTTCACCACATATAACTCATGGTTGTTTTCAATTTTAACTGTGTAATAAATTTTTTCACCGGCTTCATAGGAAGTCTTGTTGGTGGATACGGTAATGGATACCAGATCCTCCGTCATCGTGTTGGAAGTTCCTTCATCTACCGCCGG
>JAZQJL010000122.1:0-8580 GCA_045541595.1 Lachnospiraceae bacterium
GGTCTTTTTGTACTCGTAAGTAAAATACGGAGTACGTAAAAAATCTTTTATATGGAAATCTTCTTTTGCACCACGGAAAAAGAAGACATCTTTCATGTTAATAATACCGATGACATTATCGCGGGTTTCACTGTAAACAGGGAGTCTGGTGTACATGTCCTTTTCAAAGGCTGCAACCAGTTCGTCATAGGTCATTTCCACATCGGCAAACGCCATGTCGATACGCGGAACCATAACGTCCTTTGCCAGGGAATCACCAAAATCCACCACGTTGGTAATCATCATACGTTCTTCGCTCTCAATAACGCCGTCCTCATGGCTGACATCCACGATGGTAAGTAATTCATTTTCTGTCATGACATTGGTTTTTGCATTTGGGTCTACACGAAACAGAAGCAGAAATACGCCGGACAATTTGTTGAGCAAAAAGATAACCGGTGTAAGCAACTTTGTCAGCAGACTAATGACAGGGGCGTAAATAAATGCCATTTTTTCTGCATGAATGGTAGCTAAAGTCTTTGGAGTAATCTCACCGAAAATTAAAACAAGCAGGGTTAAAATACCGGTACCGACTGCGGTATAGGTACCTAAGCCAAGATTGATGATGAGAGTTGTAGTAAGCGCAGAAGCGGCAATATTCACAATGTTATTACCGATTAAAATTGCGCTAATCATCTTGGATGGGTTTTCAATTAAGTTGCTAATTATTTTAGCACGCTTATTACCCTCTTCCACAAGACTTCGGATACGGAGCTTATTCACCGTAGTTAAAGAGGTTTCCGCAGACGAGAAGAATGCGGATAATAAAAGTAAAACAATGAGCACGATTATCTGTGCCGCGACACTGGGGTCCATTTTTTAAATATCACTCCTTCTTAAAATTTGTAGTGTTGTATGGCACAAGGCTATACACCGTTTAATAATATCGTATTTTCTATTCAATGTCAACTAAAGAGATGGGAAGAAACGGTAAAGTTTATGAAATTCCGATAAAGAATACAGGTTTTATTTTGGCTGAAAATGTGGTAAAATAAATGGTAGTTTGCCGGATGGCAGAAAAGGAAGAAAAAAGGAGAAGAAAAATGAATGTAATAGAGCGGTTTTTATCATATGTCAAGGTGGATACAGAATCTGTGGAGGATGCTTCCTGCTTCCCAAGCAGTGAAAAGCAGAAAAACCTGGCAAAACAGCTGGTTGCTGAGTTAAAAGAAATCGGTGCAAGGAATCCACGCATGGACGAGTATGGTTATGTGTACGCGACCATTCCTGCCACATCCGATAAAAAAGTGCCTGTATTAGGCTTTCTTGCCCACATGGATACGTCACCGGCCATGAGCGGTGCCAACGTAAAACCCCGTATTGTGAAGAACTATGATGGCGGTACCATTGTTTTAAATGAAACCGAGAAGATTTCCATGGATGCTTCCAGGTTTCCGTCTTTAGCACACAACGTGGGAAAAGACCTGATTGTTACCGACGGAACCACCTTGCTGGGCGCCGATGATAAGGCAGGGATTGCGGAAATTATGACCATGGCGGAAATTTTACTTAAAGATACGTCCATTCCTCACGGAACCATTCAGATTGCCTTTACTCCGGATGAAGAGGTAGGAGCCGGTGTGGACCATTTTGACGTGGCAGGATTTGGTGCAGAGTTTGCCTATACGGTAGACGGTGGTGCCTTAGGGGAAATTGAATACGAAAATTTCAATGCAGCTTCCGGCCGATTAAAAATTCACGGACAAAGCATTCATCCGGGCTCTGCTAAGGGAAAAATGGTGAATGCACTGCTGGTGGGTATGGAGTTTCAGCAGATGCTTCCGGTGGCCCAGAACCCGGCATATACGGAAGGCTATGAGGGATTTTTCCATTTGGACCGCATGACGGGCGGTGTGGAAGAAGCGGAGCTGTTTTATATCATCCGTGACCATGACAGACAAAAATTTGAGGAAAAGAAAGATCGCTTTGAAAAGACAGCGGCCTTTTTAAACGAAAAGTATGGTGCAGGTACCGTGGAATGCAAGGTACAGGATTCCTATTACAACATGAAGGAAAAAGTGGAGCCCCATATGTTCCTGATTGAAAATGCCACCAAAGCAATGAAGGAGCTGGACATTACTCCGATTATACTTCCGATTCGCGGCGGCACAGACGGTGCAAGACTTTCCTTTATGGGACTTCCATGCCCGAATCTTTGTACCGGCGGTGAGAATTATCACGGAAAGTACGAATATGTTCCGGTGCAGGATATGGAGCGGATTGTGGAATTTTTGTTACAGTTAATTAAGGTATATCAGGAAGCATAGGACATGAAAAAAGTAAAAACTTTGGAACTGGCAGAAATCGCCATGATGAGTGCAGTACTTTGTGTGGTGGCGCCTTTTACCATACCGCTTCCGATAAGTCCCGTGCCCTTAAGTCTTGCCACCTTTGCGGTGTATCTGGCAGCAGTATTGCTTGGGACAAAAAAAGGCGGGATTAGTGTACTGGTTTATTTGCTTTTGGGAATGGCAGGCCTCCCGGTATTTTCCGGGTTTTCCGGCGGAATCGGTGTGCTGTCCGGACCCACCGGCGGGTATATCATCGGCTATGTGTTTTGTGCAGTGGTAATCGGGCTTTTATTAAGTCGCGGTGTGAACATAATGCTCTCTCTGATTTGCGGAACATTGGTTTGCTACTGCTTTGGAACGGTGTGGTTTCTGATTGTCATGAAGGGTACCTATACCCTGTTTCAGGCACTTTTACTCTGCGTGGTGCCATATCTGCTTTTTGATGGAATGAAATTGTTTGCCGCTGCTGCGGTTGCGGTGCCGGTACGAAAGATAATACGGAGGATAGAACAACAATGAAAAAATATATTTTGTTTAGCGCATTGATACTTGCAGTACTGGTTGGCTGCGGTAGAGGTAAGACGACAGAACCGACACCGGCACCAACGGCGACACCAACGCCCGACCTGTTTGACGTGGTACAGGCAGAAACCGCTCAGGACTATGTAGAGCAGATGGGTGTGGGCTGGAATCTCGGCAACTCTTTGGACTCTGCCAATACCGGAAGAACGGACCATATGAAGGCAGAGGTTGCCTGGGGGAATCCGATTGTGGTACAGAATCTGATTAAGCATATCAAATCCCAGGGTTTTAAAACCATCCGCATTCCGGTATCTTATCTGGATCATATGGAAGAGGACGGACTGACCATCAAAACAGAATGGCTGGACCGTGTCCAGCAGGTAGTAGACTGGTGCGTGGAAGAGGATTTGTTTATTATCATCAATATTCATCATGAGGGAGACTGGCTGACCAAAGCCTCCACCGATTATGACGGCACCATGAAGCGCTATCATTCTCTTTGGAAACAGATTGCGGCCAGATTTGGCGGTTATGATGAAAAGCTGATTTTTGAATCCATGAATGAAATCGGATTTGACGATCTGGGTACAAAGAAGGGATGCGAACTTCTCAGCAAAATCAATGCGGAATTTGTGGACGCCATTCGGACGTCCGGTGGTTTTAATGATAAGCGCTACCTGCTGTTAGCCGGTTATTGGACCGACATTGACCGCACTTGTATTGCGGAATACACAGTGCCGGAGGATGACCGGATTATGGTTTCCGTGCATTATTATTCCCCGGCAGACTTTGCCATTGCGGATGCGGCCACTACCTGGGGCTACCGCGAAACCTGGGGAACGGAAGCGGATGTTACTTACTTAAAGGGGCAGTTTGAAAAGCTGAAGACCTGGTTTGTGGACAAAGGCATTCCGGTCATTGTAGGCGAATACGGAGTCATTGATAAGGATAAAAAGGAAGAAGACAGAGTTTACTGGTTTGAGTGCGTAACCAGGACGGCCTTAGAGTATGGTTGCTGTCCGATTGTCTGGGATAACGGCGAGTTGATTCATCGCTACAAATATGAGTGGAAGGACAAAGAACTGGGAGAAGTGATGACCGGTTTGATGGCGGAATAAAAATACGTGGTGTGGAGTGGTAAATTTAAAGAGAAAAACGAAAGAGAGGGCAGGTTATGGAACAGAAAATCAGAGCATTTATCGAGCGTATGAAAATGGAGAATCCGGGCATCGAGGCAGTGGCCCTGGCAAATCAGGAGGAAGTGCTGCTTGAGCATCATTTTGTGCAGGTGCACAGCCGTAATATCTACTCCCATACAAAAAGCTTTATGAGTACGGCGGCGGGAATTGCACTGGCAGAAGGTGCATTGACCTTGGAAGATCCGTTAGTAAAGTATTTTCCGAAGAAGGTCCCGGAGGTGCATCAACGGCTACTTAGAGAAATCAGATTCCGGCACTTGCTTACCATGTCCAGTGGATTCGGCCAGGCATATCTGATGATTGATGACCGCAGAAACGGCGTGGGAATGCCGGACTATCTGGAGTACATGTTGTCGCGGCCTGTGGTTAAGAAGCCGGGTACGGAATTTGATTATTCTACGGCAGACAGCCATCTGGCGGGATTGATGCTTGCCAAGGCAGTGGGAAAGCGACTGGATGTGTATTTGTACGAAAAACTGTTTCAGCCGCTTGGCATCGGTTATCCGATTTGGGAGTGTGACCCACAGGGAAATGTAAATGGCGGCAGCGGTTTGTTCTTAAATATAACCGACATGATGAAGTTAGGTCAGCTCTATCTGGCAGACGGTGTGTGGAAAGGAAAACGCTTGCTCAGTCACCTTTGGATTAAAGAGGCAACCAGAAAACAAATCGATACAAAGGGCGGCGACAGCTGGGACTGCGGTTACGGGTACCAGTTCTGGATGATGCCGCAAAACCACGCTTACCGTGCCGACGGTGCATACGGACAGATAACCTTTGTACTGCCGGAGCAGGGCTATGTGGTAGCGGTGCAGTGCTCGGAACACGGAGACTTTGAAAAAGTGAAAGCGGCCTTGAAGGAGCTTGTATTTGAGGAATAAATAAAATGAAAGAACGGATGGAAAAAATATTTCAGGAAGAGGATTTGTTTCCAAGGGAATTTGCAAAGTTTGAAGCAAGAGACTATGGCATGCTGTTTTACGATGAATGCAACAAGGATTCTTATGATAGCAACCATGCCATAATTTTTAAAGATAAAATCAGGGATTTGGATAACGTGCTGAAGGATATTACGGAGTTTTACCGGAAGAAAGGCCAGAGTCCCATTGTGTACCAGGCAATTTCGGATGAGGGATATTTTGAGAAAAACAAAGAAGTATTTGCAAGGCATGGTTTGAAAACCTGGGAAGAAGAACAGCACTTCATGGTGCCGATGGAGGAAAATCATCTGGCGACCAATCCGGAAATAGAGGTAAAACGGGTGACGCAGTGGGATGAAGCCTTTGCTACGGAAATTTTTGAAAAAGCAGAGGAACCATGGGAAACCGGTGTGGCAAAAAAGATGATACAAAATGCAAATACTCTGTTTTTTGTGGCATACTATAAAAATCATCCGGTGGGAATGACCTATGGTCATGAAAGAAACGGCGTGTGCCGCTATGACTACATCCTGGTTTCGAAGGAATATCGGCGGAGCGGCGTGGCAAGAGTGCTAATGAATGCTTTGGTAGAATACTGTAAAGCAAATGGCATCAAAAATTGTTCTCTATGGCCGGCGGGAGACTCGGCGGAGCGGATTTATCTGGAAGCAGGTTTCCGGACAGTGGCGGTAAAGAGAGCCGGAAGAGCGGCCATGGAGGAGAATTAACAATATGGAATATAAACAATTTGGCAGTGAACGGTTAGAGGAAATTAAAGAAATTTACAAAGAGCAGGGGTGGACAGCCTACTTGAATGATGATGAGAAATTAAAGCGTGCTTATGATAATTCCCTTTATGTGTACGGAATTTTTGAAGAAGACAGGTTAATTGGCTTTGTACGTTGTGTGGGCGACGGAGAACATATTGTGGTAATAGAAGATTTGATTATCAAAGCGGAGTATCAGCGTCAGGGCCTGGGAACAAAACTGCTGCAGCAGGTGTTTGAAAAATATGCGGATGTGCGTATGCTGTCTCTGTATACAGACAAAGCAGATGTGAAGGCGAACAGCTTTTATCGGAAGATGGGAATGCGATTGGTAGAGGAAATGGGAGCAGTCTCTTATATTCGGTAAGTAAGCGGATTTGTAGGGTAACAGATGGCGATTTTTCTCCTTGTCATATCTGCGTCAATCTGCTACAATAAAGCGATAAAGAAATGATGACAGTATTGTGAGGCCATGAAATAAATTCATTTGCTCGAGAGGAAACAGATTTAGTGAAAATAAAAGAATTTTTACAAAATAATATCTTGTTGATGGACGGTGCCATGGGCACTTTTTATCAGCAGCAGGAACATAAAGAGGATATTGCGGAACTGGCAAATTTGTTGGAGCCGGATGTGATTTTAAAGATTCATCGGGAATATTTAGAGGCGGGAGCAGATATTATCCGCACGAACACCTTCGCTGTGAATTCTGCGGTGCTATCCAAAGTAAGCAATTCGGTTCGAGAGGATTTGTTGCGTTGCGCCTGCCGTATTGCAAAGCAGGCAGTGGCAGAGGAAAAGTCGCGCACCGGCAGAGAATGTTTTGTTGCGGCCGATATCGGGCCGATTCCGGGAAACGGAGAGCACACTGGGGAAGAACTTCTTTTGGAATATTACCGGATGTGTGACGTGTTTTTCGAGGAAGGGATGGAGATTTTTTGGTTAGAAACCTTTTCTGACCGGGAATTTCTGCCGCAGATTTTAGATTACATAAAAAAGAAAGCACCGGACAGCTTTTGTGCGGTCAGCTTTTGTATCAATAAAAACGGATTTACCACGGCAGGACAGAAGGCGGAGCGGCTGTTATTTTCAGAAAGCCTGAAGCAGGCGGATGCCATCGGATTCAACTGCGGTATCGGTTCCGTTCACTTAAAGTCGGTGTTGGAAAAGTGCAAATTTCCAAAGGATGTATTTGTGCTGGCGGCACCAAATGCAGGTTATGCGGAAACTTTTTCCAGCCGGTCGGTGTTTTTAAACAGTGCCGGATATTTTGGAGAAAATATGGCCCGGATTGCAGAGCTTGGCGTGGATATTGTGGGCGGATGTTGCGGCACTATACCGGCGTTTATCAGAGAAACGAGAAAACGGATTTCCGGAAAGAAGGCGGTTGCCAGAATTTCTGCGGAGGAATACAAAAATCTTCTGGAGGAAAGTAAAAAGACGGCAGAGCGGGAAACTTCAGGGGAAGTGGCAGCAATTCCAAAAAATGAGCTTAAGGAAAAGCTTCTTCGTGGGGAAAAGGTCATCGCTGTGGAGCTGGATCCTCCCTATAATGCAGACGGTGAAAAGTTGCTGGCTTGTGCAAAAACGCTGTCTCACTATCCGGTGGATGTGCTGACCTTTGCGGATTCTCCGATGGGACGAAGCCGGGCGGGTTCCACGCTTACGGCACTTCATATCAGCAGTCAGACCGGCATGCAGGTCGTGGCGCATATATGCTGCCGCGACCGGAATGTCATTGCCATGCGTTCTCTGCTGTTGGGTGCCCATATGAACGGTTTACGAAATCTCCTGATTGTTACCGGAGACCCGGTGCCGGGAGACGACAGAAAGAATGTGACTGGTGTATTTGACTACAATTCCATCCGGTTTATGAAATATGTGACGGAAATGAATGCAGAATTGTTTCCTGAGGACGGATTTTTCTTTGGAGGTGCGTTAAACTACAACTTCCCAAACGGAGAAAAAGTAGCGGAACGGATGGAGAAGAAAATGGAGGCAGGCTGTTCCTTCTTTCTGACCCAGCCGATTTTCTCAGATGAGGATGTGGAGCGTATTAAATGGCTGAAGGAACGTACCGGAGCAAAAATTCTGGCAGGAATTTTACCGCCGGTAAGTTTAAAAAATGCCAGCTTTATCCGTAATGAGATGGCGGGTATGAATGTACCGGATTCGGTAATGGAAAAGTATCGTCCGGACATGACCAGGGAAGGGGGCGAAATTGCCGGAGCGGAAATCGCAAAGGAATTGATGCGTAAGCTGGACCCGTATGCGGATGGTTACTATTTTATGCTGCCTTTTAACCGGGTAAGCCTGATAGAGAGAATATTTAGCGAGGAAAAACCATGACAAAGCAGGAATTTAAGAATTTATGTGAAAGCAAAATAGTGCTTCTGGACGGTGCTACCGGTACCAATTTACAGAAAGCCGGTATGCCTACCGGCGTTTGCCCGGAGCAGTGGATTTTAGAAAATAAAGAGGCGGCAAAAACGCTTCAAACTACGTTTTTGGAGGCCGGAAGTGATATTTTATATGCACCGACTTTTTCCGCAAACCGTATCAAACTTGCAGAGTACGGACTGCAGGACAAATTGGCGGAAATGAACCGGGAACTGGTGCAGTTATCAAAGGATATTGTGGTCGCATTTGAAGAGAAGACGGGCTGCAAAAAGGGCAGCCATTTTGTGGCCGGTGATTTAACCATGACCGGAGAACTTCTGTATCCGATAGGAAAGCTCAAGTTTGAGGAACTGGTGGATATTTATAAGGAGCAGATACGGGTACTCTGCGAGGCGGGAGTGGATTTATTTGTGGTGGAAACCATGATGAGCCTGCAGGAATG
>JAZQJL010000123.1:0-6188 GCA_045541595.1 Lachnospiraceae bacterium
TTGTGGTTCCTGTGTAAACGTATGTCCTGGTAAGAAGGGTGAAAAGGCTCTCGTTATGAAGAGTCTCGAAGAAAACTTAGAAGCTCAGAAGATGTTTGACTTCGGCGTAGCTCAGGAAACACCTGCAGACGTATTAGAAAAATTCAAAGAAACTACCGTTAAGGGTTCCCAGTTCAAGCAGCCTTACCTTGAGTTCTCCGGCGCTTGTGCAGGTTGTGGTGAAACACCTTACGCTAAGTTAGTTACCCAGTTATTCGGTGACAGAATGTACCTTGCAAATGCAACAGGTTGTTCTTCCATCTGGGGCGGTTCCTGTCCATCCAATCCTTACACAAGAAACGCTAAGGGTCAGGGTCCTGCATGGGGCAACTCCTTATTCGAAGACAACGCTGAATTCGGTTTAGGTATGTTCATGGCTCAGAGAGCTCTCAGAAAGCGCATCGTTGACGCTGCTGAAAGACTCCAGGCTGTTGCTGAAAAGGACGATGTTAAGGCAGCTTTAGCTGATTACCTTGCAACTTCCGATTCCTCTACAGAAAACGCACCTGCTACTAAGAAGCTCATCGCTGCATTAGAAGCTTGCGGATGTGATAACGAAGACAGAAAGTACATCCTTGCTAACAAGGATTTCGCTGCTAAGAAGAGCCAGTGGATCTTTGGTGGTGACGGTTGGGCATACGATATCGGTTACGGCGGCTTAGACCACGTACTCGCTTCCAACCAGGATGTTAACATTATGGTATTCGATACCGAAGTTTACTCCAACACAGGCGGTCAGTCCTCCAAGGCTACACCTACCGGTGCTATCGCTCAGTTTGCAGCAGCCGGTAAGGAAGTTAAGAAGAAAGACCTTGCAGCAATCGCAATGAGCTACGGTTACGTATACGTTGCACAGATTGCTCAGGGTGCTGACTACGCACAGTGTGTAAAGGCAATCGCAGAGGCAGAAGCTTATCCGGGTCCATCCCTCATCATCGCTTACGCTCCATGTATCAACCACGGTATCAAGGGCGGTATGAAGAATGCTCAGACTGAAGAAAAGAATGCAGTTGCTTCCGGTTACTGGCACCTGTTCCGTTTCGATCCTCGTCTTGCAGCTGAAGGCAAGAACCCATTCCAGTTAGATTCCAAGGAGCCAACTGCTTCCTATAAGGAATTCATCGAATCCGAGGTTCGTTACAACAGACTTTCCCGTTCTAACCCAGAGCGTGCACAGTACCTGTTCGAAAAGGCAGAGGCTGACGCTAAGGCGAAGTACGAAAAGTTAGCTAAGATGGCTGAAAAATAATCAATAAATGAGTTTTCATTTCAAGGGCTTCCAACGCAGGTTGGGAGCCCTTGTTTTAGGTTGCACATACTTCTTTGAAGTCCCGCCCCGCAGGAGACATTCGCACTGTCTTTTTCGTCATTTTTCTCTGCTGGCTCAGCCACTTTTCACGGTTGCTTTGCCAAGAGCAGATGAACTTTCCTTTGATTAATGGCTGCTTTCGCAGGGGTACTATAACTCGGCGGCGTGGAAGGATTGCATAGACGAAAGACTGAGACATAAAACTGTACTTACTTCCGAGGATTGTTACGGTGATTTGGAGGTCCAAAACATCCTTCGGATGTACTTTCTAAGGGAGGCCATGGCACTCTCAGACAAAACAATTTGTCCAGAGTGCCCATAACCTCCCTTAAAAGCGCTTCCGCGCTTTTTGAACACTCCAAATCTGCATTACATATTCAGCCAATGACCTTTATCAAATTTCTTCTCCTATCCCCCTCGCACCGCCTCAAACAGATAGCTACCCCTGCAAAAACAGCCATAATAAAAAGCTCCTCCGCCCTTGGAGCCTGCCGGAAAAGCACTGAACGTCGAGCAGATGAAAAATGCGAAAAAGATAGCATCTCCTGCGGGACGGAGCCCGGGTCGGTATGCGCATGGGGAAGGTATTATGGAAAGGCAGTTTCTGCATTATGAAAAGCATGTTCTGCATTTTCAAGACTTTATTGTTATGGTATAATTTTGTAAATAAAATTTATTTACAAAGGGGAGCAATATGAAGCAACTAATCGTTATCATCGGACCAAACGGAGTTGGGAAAAGTACTACTGCAAAAACATATGTGGAACAATATACCCAAACTGCATATGTAGATTCGGATTGGTGCCGTGTTATGAATCCGTTTGACTTCACAGAAATAACCAAACAAACGATAACAGAAAACATTTATTGTTTGTTACATAACTATCTTACTTGTGATGAGATAAAAACTGTAATTTTTACATACGGCTGGCATGGTCCAAGAAAAGAAATATATAACAAAGTAATTGAAAAATTAAGACATGACTGTAACAATTTTGAAGAAAGCATAATTATTCTCAAGTGTTCTAAGGACGAAAACTTCAAAAGAGCAATCAAAGACGGCAGAGACGAAAAACGTATAGAAAGAGGAATGGAAATGACATTTTCTTTTTATGATGAATTTGATTTTCCCGTTATTGATACAACAAATATGACACCATCACAAGCCGCTACAGAAATACATAATTTAGCAATCCTGTTCGGAACTAATAAGCACCTGGGCAGACAGGTCATCGAAAAAGCATTAGCTTATGCCAATTATAAATGGACTCCATCAGCAGCAAACGTATTGCACGGAACCGACTCCGACGGTCATTTTGTCGATACCCCTGATACAACCTGGCGTGGAGAAACGCTGAATTGCGGATGGTGGAAAGTGAACGAAGTAAACATTGGAATCCCTTATGGTTGGGGCAACGCTTCCACGTTAGAAGAGTTTGAAAACGGCCTGAACGAAGGCAAATTCGCCGGCAATGTTCCAGAGGATAAAAAACGATACGGCAGCCGTAACACTGTCGGTGTGGATTGTTCGGGGTTACTTACTGTATGCTGGGAATTGCCGAAAAAGATTGCCACACGGGATATTCCGGAATATGCAACCGTAATAGAAAATCTGGAAGCGATTCAGCAAGGCGATGTATTTGCCAAACCAGGCAGCCACGTCATGTTTTTTAAGGAATTTGCAAATGCTGAAAAGACAGAAGTAATCATTATTGATGCCACAAGAAGCACCGGCAAGGTATCCGTACGAACAGAAAATGTGGCTCAGCTTTTCAAAAAGGGATATAAAATTTATCGAAAAAAGCAAAAATTATAAAAAACACTTGACTGTAAACCTTGTTTATACCTTATAACGATAGCAAAAGAAGGAAAATAAGGAGGATTATCATGACCATTAAAGAATTAGAACAGGAATTAGAAATTCCAAGAGCCACCATTCGTTTCTATGAAAAGGAACATCTGATTGCGCCAAAGCGGAGTGAAAATTCCTACCGGGAGTACAGCGAAGAAGATGTTATCACTTTGAAGAAAATCATCATCCTTCGAAAGATTGGTCTGTCAGTTTGTGATATTAAAAATTTGTTAGACGGTACCTTTACTTTGCAGCCATTACTCGAAAAAAATATTTCAGAGCTGCAAAATCAAATTAAGGAGCTGGAAGGTGCCATCAGCGTTTGCCAAATCATGCAGGACAGAAATGAGGAAATCTCCGGCTTAGATACCACCCTGTACTGGAACGAGATTGAAGCAAAGGAAAAGGCCGGCTTAAAATTCAAGGAAATACTGAATGATGTCATTGAATTTGAAAAAGGTGTGATTCTCAAAGAGTTTCAGCTTGTAAATGCGCAGGGAGAGTTATTATTTGGTTCTGACCTGAAAGGAAATATTATCAGAGCCATTGCCTCCTGTGTCATTTGCGGTTTTGTATGGTATCTGATGGAAGGGAACGGCAGAACCTTGCACCACTTTTTAGAAGGCTTCTTTTTCCCGTTTACCTGCATCCTTGTTTCCTCCATCTTCGGATTACCGGTACATTTTATAGGTAAAAAAAATCCTGCTTTAGCAAAAAAAATCAAGAAAATCGGCCTTGGTATCGCCGTAGCAATTACATGCGCATTACTTATTATGGCCTTCCTTCTCCGGTAAGAGCAGTAATAAGAGTCAGAAGCGAATCCCGCTTCTGACTCTTTCCTTTTCTTTATTAAAGCAAAAACTGATGTCCTTTTCTAGCCTAACTCTCCCGGAATATCATGTAACAACACTTCCACCTCTGCATCGGTAAGACGCTTTCCTGCAATATCCGCATTTACTTCCTCCATGCTTGCAAACTCCGCCAGCACTTTATAGCCAAGCATTGTTATTTTTTCTCTGCTGAAATCATCCTCGAAATCCGACACCAACGGTACAATGGAACTACTGTAATGGCTCAGCACCGGGTTGCCGCAACAGGTAATCTGTTCAAATCCGCCTTCTGCGTAATTATTTTCTTTACAAATGCCGGAAGCCACAAAGGATCCCAGTTTCAAAAAACGGCCTTCGCAAATGGCCCAACGGATTTTTGCCGTCAGGGCAGCCACATAATATTTTCCTTCATACCCCTTTGTATTATGAAGAATCAGCCAGCTTCGCTCCATGGAGAAATCCTGCTTGGCACCCACCTTTAACTCCACTTCCGTTACCAATGGAGCCTCCTCGTAGGTTAAACCAAGATCTGCAACTTTCTCTCCACGAAGAGCATATCTCATACGTTCTATGCGTTCTTCATTTTCCTCATTGCTTTTCCACAATTCATATAGCTTAGTTGCATCCTCCATATAATAAACTGCTATCTTATTCTCTTTTGTTCTATCGGTTAATTGTACCTTATGCATATCGCACCTCGTTTCCAACTAGCTTTTTGAGTATAGTTTTTCTTAAATTACCTATAGCTATTTTTTTGAGCTTGCAATATCTAAGTGTCCGGCCTCTCAAAAACAGATATTGTAACTCAATAAAATAATTATGAACAACTAAGTAAACTATACTCCAAAACCTAGCAAAATTCAACTAACAAAATCACACCAAAACCAACCTTTGAGTATCGTTTTTACCCTTGCTCTTATGCTATACTGATTTCAGCAAAATTATTCAAGAAACTTTTTTGCACCGGCAACACGTTTCCATAAGGAACATTTAGGGAGGTTTACACACATGAAGCAGAAAAAAACACACGCCATCGGCGCATTTGCCATGGCAGCCATCTTAACGGCGCAACTGCTGGCAGCACCGCTTACCGGTGTATTTGCCGCAGAAGAAAACAACGACTCCAATCTTGCCTACTTCGTAGACTGCGGTGACTTTGATGTCAGCACCCTGTCGGAAGGCGATAAGTTCGGCATGTACAATACAGTTACCGAACAGGCTTATGGTCCGGATCCGGGCACAGGAAAGAACTGGGGTATTGTAGACAGCGTATCCGATCCGCTGCGAAACGGTACCGCTCCAAGCGCGCCAAAGGCAGCCTACACCGACAATACCTGGCCAAACGAATGGGTGGCAGGTGACGGCGTTGACAAAACCCAGTCCAACCGCTACACTAAAAATCAGATTGAAAACGGTATGCCAAGAGTTTTGGATTACCGTTTTGAACTTCCGAACGGTACCTATACCGTAGAACTGTTCTTCGTAGATCCGTGGAGCGTTTCCGCCGCGCCAACCGCAACTTTCGAAGAAAGTGTTGTTGTAACAGACATATTAACGCAGACCGAATCTCAGACAGAAGTTACTGTTGCGGACGGTTCTTTAGACATCCATCTCACCTCCGAGAGTGCCTGCATCAATCTGGCCTACATCAAGATTTATCAGCCGGGTGCAAGCATCGGAACCAACAATGAAACTACAGGAGAAACAAGCATGACTGATTTTACAACCTATGAAGCGTACAACCTAAATCAGGTAGATGTTACCGATGCTTATCTTACCAACGCAGAGGATAAAGACATTGAATATCTTTTATCTTTAGACGCAGACCGCTTATTGGCAGGTTTCCGTGAAACCGCCGGCGTTGATATGAAGGGTAAAAAGCGCTATGCCGGCTGGGAAAGCTCCCTGATCGGCGGCCATACCCTTGGTCATTACCTGACTGCTGTGGCACAGGCCGTGGCAACTCTTCCGGCCGATGATGACAGGGCCGCAGAACTTACCAACCGTTTAACCTACATTATTAATGGGTTAAAAGAATGTCAGGATGCCCTGGGCACCGGCTTCCTTTTCGGCGCAACCATTTACAGTAAAAACAATATTGAGCTCCAGTTTGATAACGTAGAAAGCAACAAGACCAACATTACCACAGAGGCCTGGG
>JAZQJL010000124.1:0-13083 GCA_045541595.1 Lachnospiraceae bacterium
CCCCAGTCAGCATCGCCTTCGGTGTAGAACTGGCCTGTAGTACCGGTCTGAACGCCGATTTTGGTATCTTTATTCTTTGCGTTGAGAATTGCTTCTACATCTGCTGCGGTCTTGCAGGCATCAAATTCGGTATTGTCGGAAGGAACAATAATCTTCTGGGAAGCACTGTAGTAAGAAGTTGTGAAAGCAACGTACTCTTCACGCTCCGGCTTTACGGTAAGACCTGCCATGGCAATATCACACTTCTGCTGACCAACGGACAAGCATACTGCGTCGAAATCCATGTTGGCAATAACCAATTCCTTACCAAGATACTCTGCAAGAGCAGCTGCGATTTCCATATCAATGCCGTAGTAGCTGTCGCCCTTCATGTATTCAAATGGCTCGAATGCTGCGTTAGTGGCTACCACCAACTGATCCTTGGAAGGATCGACCGGTGCGGAAGTAACTGCTACCGGTGTACCGTCACCGAAATAGTTGTTACAGATTTCGTCAAACTTGCCGTTTGCCTGAATTTCTGCAATAAATGCATTCACGGAAGCTAATAATTCCGGCTGGGTTTTATCCACACCGAATGCATATTCTTCACTGGTTAAGTCGATTTCAATTACCTTTGCCTTGGATGCTTCATTGTCTGCGCAACTCGTGAATGCACCGAGAGCAAGCACCACGGAAAGAGCAAGTGCGATTAATTTTTTCATAATGAGTTCTCCTTTTTGAAATGTATTTTTATACTGTGTGATGCATAATATATCATAATTATGTATAAAAGGCAAGAAGTATTTGCAGGAACGATATTATGTTAAAGAAAAGAAGCAATTGACGAAATTGCGGGAATGATATAAAATTTATGATAGTATGGGGTAAATTTTAAACATATTCAGGAGGCTCATCATGGGTGGTTTTTTCGCAGTTGCATCAAAGGAATCCTGCGTTATGGATTTATTTTTCGGAACAGATTATCATTCTCATTTGGGAACAAAGCGCGGCGGTATGGCGGTATACGGTAAGAACGGATTTAACCGTTCCATCCACAATATTCAGAACTCCCCGTTCCGTACCAAGTTCGAGCGTGACGTGGAAGAATTGGAAGGAAACTTAGGCATCGGTTGTATCTCTGATTTTGAACCGCAGCCATTATTGGTACATTCCCATCTCGGAAGTTTTGCCGTTACTACGGTGGGCAGAATCAATAATGTGGACGAGCTGGTAAAAGAGTGTTTCGAATTCGGACATACTCATTTTCTGGAGATGAGTGGCGGAAGTATTAATCCAACAGAAAT
The DNA here is from genome assembly GCA_045541595.1 of Lachnospiraceae bacterium. Taxonomy (GTDB): domain Bacteria; phylum Bacillota; class Clostridia; order Lachnospirales; family Lachnospiraceae; genus SIG299. Next base: position 1,284 of record JAZQJL010000124.1, read on the forward strand.
CACAGCAGCGCTGATTAACCAAAAGTCTTCCATTGCAGAAGGATTGGCCAATGTGCAGGAAAAGGTAGACGGTTCCATGACCGTTATTGTGCTGACTCCGGAAGGAATTTATGCTTCCCGTGACCGCCTGGGCAGAACCCCTGTTATTATCGGAAAAAAAGAAAACGCATTCTGTGCATCCTTTGAAAGTTTTGCATATTTGAATCTGGGCTATCAGGATTATAAAGAACTGGGTCCGGGAGAAATCGTATACATAACACCGGAGCATGTGGAAACCTTAAAAGAACCGGGAGAAGAAATGAAAATCTGTTCCTTCCTCTGGGTATATTACGGTTATCCGACTTCTACCTATGAGGGTGTTAATGTAGAAAAAATGCGTTATGAATGCGGTCGTATGCTGGCAAAAAGAGATGAAGAAGAACCGGACAGCGTAGCCGGTGTCCCGGATTCCGGTGTGCCGCATGCCATCGGATATGCCAATGAGTCCGGCATTCCGTATGAAAGACCGTTTATCAAATATACACCGACGTGGCCGCGTTCCTTCATGCCAACCAACCAGGCTCAAAGAAACCTGATTGCAAAGATGAAGTTAATTCCGGTGCATGAACTTATCAACGACAAAAAGCTGTTGCTGATTGACGACTCCATTGTGCGTGGAACCCAGTTGGGAGAAACGACAGAGTTTTTATATGACAGCGGTGCAAAAGAAGTACATATCCGTACCGCCTGTCCGCCACTGTTATTTGGCTGTAAGTATTTAAACTTTTCCCGTTCTTCTTCCGAAATGGATTTGATTACAAGACGTATCATCCAAAAGAGAGAAGGAGAAGTAACAAAAGAACTGTTAGAGGATTATGCAAATCCGGATAGTGAAAATTATAAGGCAATGGTGGAAGAAATCCGTAAGGAATTAAATTTCACCTCCTTAAAGTTCCACCGTCTGGACGACATGGTAGAGGCCATCGGCATTTCTCCATGTAAGCTTTGCACGTACTGCTGGAACGGAAAAGAGTAAAAACTAAACTACACAGGAGGAGTTAATGTATGGGTACCGTAGAGTTTAAGTTTGCGGATAAAAAGACACAAACAAAAAAGATTAATCGTTTTTTAGTAATCGGTATTTTGGTGTTTAGTATTGTAACTATCGGCATTGTGTTTGGGTCCTTTATAAACGGCCACCGCAGCATCGGATATTTCGGTGCAATGGCTGCAGTTATGGTAGTAGGAAATATAATTAATTTCGTTATGTTTAAAAAGATTTCCAGCAGCACCAAAATAAGGATTGCGGCACTGGTTGAGCTGATGATTATCTCCTTGATGATTTCCTGGGCGTATGAGAACGACTATATGCGTTTTATGCCAATCATTCCGTTTATCGGCTGTATTCTGTTCTATGATGTGAAATTCTCGTTGATTGGTTCGGCTTATCTTACCATCATGAACTGGGTTGTTATTTTATTGCGCGCCTATGTATTTCATGAATTTGCCAGCGAAGATATTATTGAGCGGCTGACCGCGTGCCTTGTTATTACGGTGATGCTGTTCATTGTGCTGTATACTACCCTGGTGGGTAAGCGTTTTAACGAGGATTCTCTGAACCGTCTTCAAGAGGAAGCAGACAGACAGAAGGCAATGGTGGATGATGTGCTCCGCATTGCAGAGCAGGTGCGTAAAGATACGGAAAGTGCCATGAACATTGTAGATGACTTAAAGGAATCCGCGGAAGTAGTCCGCCATTCTGTTAACGACATCAGCGAAAGTACCAGTCAGACGGCAGAAAATATTCAGACTCAGACCATGATGACCCAGAACATTCAGGACAACCTTGAAAAAACGGTAGAACGTTCCGAGCATATGGTACGTGTGGCAGAGCGCTCCAATGAAGTAAATGCAAAAAATGTGGAAATGGTGAAAGAGCTGAAAAGGCAGGCAGATGTACTGGCAACCACCAATACCCAGGTGGCACAGTCCATGCGCCAGTTAAGAGAAAATGTAGGCAGTGTAAAGAATATCACAAATACGATTGTGGCTATTTCTTCCCAGACCAATTTGCTGGCATTAAATGCTTCCATTGAAAGTGCCAGAGCCGGTGAGGCCGGTCGGGGCTTTGCAGTGGTTGCGGAGCAGATTCGTGAGCTTTCTGAAAACACAAGAAGAGAAACAGAGCAGATTACTGCTATTTTAGAGGAACTTACCAAGAACGCTGACCAAACGGTGGAGGCGGTAGAAAAATCCGTAACGGTAAGCGAGGAGCAGGACCGCATGATCAGCGGTGTGGCAGAGCAGTTCGACGAAATGAACCGCAATGTCAGTGAACTGGTTGGTGATATTTCCGAAATTGACAATATGATTGAGGATTTATCTACTGCGAATAATCAGATTGTAGACAATATTATGCAGCTTTCTGCAACAACGGAAGAAGTAACAGCAGCTGCCCAGCAGTCTACAGAAATAACGGAAAGAAACTATACCGACTCCGTTGACGCCCAGAAGCTACTTCACGGCGTATTGGAAGTCTCTCATCAGATGGATAAATATATCAATGCATAGTAAGGAAAACGGCAGTCCCTAACGGGCTGCCGTTTTATGCTGTCCGCACCATTGTCTCTTCCGACTCCGCCATTTTCCACGGGGGCTGGCCAAGCCACCTTCCGGGATGAAAACTCATGTCTGCGTTTGGCGTTTTACAATAACTCGGCGTCGGGTGGGAGTCAGGCGGGAGATTTGTGTTTGAATGGTTTCAAAACATCCTTCGGATGTGCCTTCTAAAAAGGAACATTGACATTTTTGGGCAAACGTAATATAATGAGCATACCCCATGGGGGTATATTGCTGAAAGGATAGAAATATATGGTGACGAAGGAACATTGTGCAGAGTGCTGTTGTAGTAAAACAAAGGAGCGCCCGGAAAAGGAATATAAGGACTTAATCAGCAGATTAAACCGTATTGAGGGGCAAATCCGCGGCATCAAAGGAATGATAGAAAAGGATGCCTACTGCACGGATGTATTGATTCAGGTGGAGGCGGCAAAGGCGGCAATGAACAGCTTTACAAAGGTTCTTTTGGCAAATCACATAAAAAGTTGTGTGATAGAGGATATTAAAGCAGGAAAAGAAGAAACGGTGGATGAACTTGTGACCACGTTGCAAAAATTAATGAAATAGTGCCGGGAGGAAATGTATGGAACAATTTAACGTTACCGGCATGAGCTGTGCAGCCTGTAGTGCCCGGGTGGAAAAAGCAGTAGGCAAAGTGGAAGGAGTAACCTCCTGTTCCGTCAGTCTGCTGACAAATTCCATGGGTGTGGAAGGAACAGCGAGTGCAGAAGCAATTATAAAAGCAGTAGAAGAGGCAGGCTATGGTGCCACGCCAAAGGGAGCTAAAAAAAGTACTTCAGGGACGGCAGAGGCCGGTGGCTTTTCGGAGGACGCACTGGCAGATAAAGAAACGCCGGTGCTAAAAAAGCGTCTGATTACTTCCCTTGGATTTTTGATATTACTGATGTATGTGTCCATGGGACACATGATGTGGGGATGGCCGGTACCGGAGTTTTTAGAAAGAAATCCGGTGGCTCTTGGCCTGTTACAGCTGATTCTTACTGTGATTGTCATGGTAATTAACCAAAAGTTTTTTGTGAACGGATACAAAAGCCTGTTTCACGGAGCACCAAACATGGACACATTGGTTGCGCTGGGCTCTAGTGCGGCATTTGTGTACAGTACCTATGCGCTGTTCGCTCTGTCGGATGCGCTGGTACTCGGAAAGCATGAACTGATGCATGAATATATGCACGAGTTTTATTTTGAATCGGCGGCCATGATTCTGACGCTGATTACGGTGGGTAAAATGCTGGAGGCCCGCTCCAAAGGAAAGACAACAGATGCCTTAAAGGGGCTGATGAAGCTGGCACCGAAAACAGCAACCGTAGTCAGAAATGGTGCGGAACAGACGATTCCAATGGAACAGGTCATAATCGGAGATATTTTTGTTGTCCGTCCGGGCGAACAGATTCCGGTGGACGGTGTGGTTCTGGAAGGAAGCGGTGCAGTAAATGAATCGGCTCTGACCGGAGAAAGTATCCCGGTGGATAAGGAGGCCGGAAGTACGGTTTCTGCAGCCACATTAAACCAGTCGGGATTTTTAACCTGCCGGGCCACCAGAGTAGGGCAGGATACTACGTTATCCCAAATTATTCAGATGGTAAGTGACGCGGCGGCAACCAAAGCGCCGATTGCAAAAATTGCGGATAAGGTTTCCGGTGTATTTGTGCCGGTGGTTATTACCATTGCCGTGCTGGCAACCCTTGGCTGGCTGTTGGCAGGAGAGAGCATCGGCTTTGCCCTGGCAAGAGGAATTTCTGTGCTGGTAATCAGCTGTCCGTGCGCTCTTGGTCTGGCAACCCCGGTAGCGATTATGGTTGGTAATGGTGTCGGCGCCAAAAACGGTATTATGTTTAAAACAGCGGTTTCCCTGGAGGAAACCGGTAAAGTGCAGATTGTGGCACTGGATAAAACAGGAACGATTACCAAAGGGGAACCCCAGGTAACGGATATTTTCCCGGCGGAAAATATACCGGAAGAACAGCTTTTATTGTATGCAAACACCCTGGAGCAGAAAAGTGAGCATCCGCTGGCAAAGGCAATTTTAAGATATTCGGAAGAAAAGCAGATATCTGCCATGGAAGTTTCCGGGTTTGAAGCACTGCCGGGGAACGGGCTGACGGGAACTGTGGCAGAAGGGGTGCTGTACGGAGGAAATCAAAAATTCATCAGCAAAAAGGTTCCTCTGCCGGAGGCGGTAACTGCCAGGGCAGAACAGCTGGCCTCCCAGGGAAAAACTCCTTTGTTTTTTGCACTGGATAAGAAGCTGCTTGGTGTGATTGCCGTGGCAGACGTAATAAAAGAAGACAGCCCTCAGGCAATCAGGGAACTGCAAACTATGGGTATCCGGGTTGTTATGCTGACCGGCGACAATGAAAAAACCGCGAAGGCCATCGGTGAGGAAGCCGGGGTGGACGAGGTGATTGCAGGAGTATTGCCGGAAGGAAAAGAGCAGGTAATCCGGGAATTAAAGAAACAGGGCAAGGTGGCCATGGTGGGTGACGGCATTAACGATGCACCGGCACTGACCCAGGCGGATATGGGCATTGCCATCGGGGCAGGTACGGATATCGCCATTGATGCAGCAGATGTGGTACTGATGAAGAGCAGACTGCTGGATGTACCGGCGGCGATTCGTTTAAGCCGGGCAACGCTCCGCAATATTCATCAAAACCTGTTTTGGGCATTTTTCTATAACAGTATCGGTATTCCTCTGGCAGCAGGCCTGTTGATTCCTGTACTTGGCTGGGAAATGAATCCGATGTTCGGAGCGGCGGCCATGAGTCTGTCCAGCTTTTGTGTAGTAACAAATGCCTTGCGTTTAAATCTGGTGCAGGTGTATAATGCAAATAAAGACAAAAAAATAAAACAAAATGGTGCCTTTGTACCGGTTGTAATAGAAGAAAAGGAGAGTAATACTATGGAAAAAACAATGAAAATTGAAGGAATGATGTGCGGACACTGTGAAGCAAGGGTAAAGAAGTGCCTGGAAGCATTGCCGGAGGTAATCACTGCTATGGTAAGCCATGAGCAGGGAACCGCAGTAGTAACCTTAAGTGCCGAAGTATCTGACGAGGTGCTCACAAAAACAGTGGAAGACCAGGATTACAAGGTACTTTCCGTAGAATAAAAAAGGGAAAAAACAGCTTGTCAAAGTGGAAATGTTTAAGCTCTGGCAGGCTGTTTTTTTTGGAGAAATTTGTCCAAAGACCCTTGAAAGGAAAATGGAAAACGTGTATGATATAAAGTAGAGTAAGTGCACCAGCATTTATGCCAAATCTACGAAAGGGGGCGATAGCAGAAATGAAATTAAGGAACCGTTTATACACAACGCTACTTATTATTTCACTCGTTCCGTTACTTTTATGCGGTTTTATTATGTTATATCAGAATAATAAAAACATAGAAGGTGTTATTGAAGAAAACCTGCTGGGAGTCAGTGAATCCCAAATTGATAATATAGAAAACTTCTTTGAAAAAATAAAACAGGACATGGAGATTATGGCAAACTATACTTTCCTGCAGCAGGAAGTGTTGGCCAGCCTTGGCCGGGGAGATTCCGAAGGTGAATTTACCAGGGCCCATCTGGAAGAAATCTTAAAGGAGCGTATGCTTCATCAGCCGTATATCCAGTCCATGGTTATTGCGGATAAAAACTTTAATACCGTGGCTGCCAGTGAGGAGTACCAGGTAGGTGCCAACAGCGGTCTGGGTATTGCTAATGCCAAGTTCCTTACGGGAGACTTTACTATCGGCAATGTGTATACCCGAAATACCCGAGAAGGTAAAATCCAAGCGGTTCTGGCATATCAGGGCATTTATTACAAAGGCGAGTTGATCGGCTATCTGGCAGAAGAAATTCGCGTAGATTATTTTACCAGATACCATGAAGGTAATGTTTTTTGGGATAACGGCACCATGATTATCCGTGACGGGAACGGCGCAATCGTGACGATTGGCGGTGCCGGAGAAGATGATGCCGACTTTGTGGAGCAGCAGGAAAAGCATGACCAAAAAATAGAAAACGAGCGGCTGAAACGCGGTTATCATACGGAAGGCGCGGTAAAATATTCTATTTCCGATAAAAAATATATTGCCCAGTACTCCACGTTAGAATACACAGACTGGACCATTCGTGTATCTGCCAATGTTGACAGCTACATGGAAGTAAATATTTCTTACAGCGTTTTAATCATCGCGATTCTTGCGGTAGGTTTCCTGCTGATGCAGGCAATGAATCATTACATTACCGTGCGCACCATCCAGCCCATGGAAGAAATCCGGGAGGTGCTCCGTAAGGTGCAGCAGACCAACGACTATTCCCTGCGCTTAGAACCGGGAACGGATGATGAAATGGGAGAGTTGCAGCATGAAGTAAATCATCTGCTGCAATGCGTTATGGAATTACAGATGCATGAAAAAGCAGAGCAGAAGTCCCTGGAGAAAAAGGCTGAAAAAGACCCGATGACCGGTGTGATGAATAAAAAAGCGATTGCGGCAAAGGTACAGCAAATGGCAGAAGAAATTGAGCCAAGAGACGGCAAAATTGCGGTGGGTTTTGTTGATATCGATGATTTCCGTGATTATAACACCAACTACGGTCATGCGGAAGGCGATCATGTTATTAAATTTGTTGCCCATACGCTCAGAGAAATGATTCCCGGTGCAGTGGGCCGTAACGGTGGCGACGAGTTTGTATTCTGTATGGAAACCGACGGCCGGGAAATTGTCACCCAGACCATGGAACTTTTAACACGGAAGTTAAAAAACGGTGTTATTAATGGCGTCACCGGGGAGCGCATGTCAATTCCGTGCAGTATCGGTATTGTTATTGAACGTGCCGGAAAGACCGATTACCGTAAACTGATTCAGGAAGCGGACGAGGCGATGTATCAGGCAAAGGGTAACGGAAAAAACACATATTATATCATGGTAAAATAAGAGAAAAATCAAAATTGCTTTTGTTGTGAAGAAGAGCGCAACAAAAGCAATTTTTTTGCTTTTAAACATTTTTACTGTTTTAATTCAAAAATTTTATTTTATACTTGCAAGTAGAGCAGGAAGCGTGTACAATGTGAATAGGAATGCCCATGCGGCATTGATAAAGATTTTGCTTCGCAATACAATAGGAGGACTATCAATGGCAGAAAAATTGTTATGGAACAATGGCTGGAGCTTTGTGGAGCTTCCGGTAGAAGATGCTTCGTATGATTTCCCTGCAAATGCAGACTGGAAGGCAGTGGATATTCCACACGACTGGATGATTTATAAAACTCATGATTTATATCGTGACAGCATCGGATGGTATAAAAAAGAGTTTACCCTGGAAGAGGTAAAGGGGCTTTATGCTCTTCGCTTTGATGGCGTATATATGGATGTTACCGTTTATGTAAACGGTCAGCAGGCCTTTGAGTGGAAGTATGGTTACTCCATGTTCGAGGCAGATATTACCGATTATGTAAAAGAAGGCAAAAACCTGGTTGCGGTACGCGTAGTTTACCGTTTCCTGAACACCCGTTGGTATTCCGGCGCAGGCATATTCCGTAATGTATGGTTGAAGCAGAAAAACAATCTGCATATCGTATCCGATGGCATTTATGTAACAGAAGTAAAAGAAACAGATACGAAGTGGAGAGTGGAAATTGACACAGAGCTTTCCGCCAAGTGCTGTAAATGTGCTGCCGGCAATGCCAAGCTGGTACAGAAGCTTTATGATGCAGAGGGTACTACGGTTGCAGAAGGCACAGCTGATTTTACGACAGAGAGTACACCGGTTTGCTCCCAGGTGCTTTTTGTGGAAAATCCAAAGCTTTGGGACATTGCGCAGGGCAACTTATATTTGTTAAGAACCGAACTGTGGCAAAATGACGTGTTACTGGAAACCGAAGAACAAAAGATTGGTTTCAGAACCTTAGAATTTAATAAAGATAAGGGCTTCTTTATCAACGGCAGAAACGTTAAAATCAACGGTGTCTGCGAACACCATGACTTAGGTGCCCTTGGCTCTGCATTTAATACCGCAGCCATGAAGCGTAAATTACTCAAGCTTCGGGAAATGGGTGTAAATGCAGTCCGTACTTCCCACAATATGCCGGCAAAGGAACTGATGGAGCTTTGTGACGAACTGGGCTTTTTGGTAGATTCTGAAGCATTCGACATGTGGGAGAGCCCAAAGACAGAATATGACTACGGCCGTTTCTTTAACGAGTGGTACCAGAAGGATGTAGCATCCTGGGTACGCCGTGACAGAAACCATGCTTCCCTGATTATGTGGAGCATCGGTAACGAAATTCCGGATACCATGAGAGAAAACCGGGGTCAGGAAATTACAAGAAACTTACGCGACGCGGTCATCAAAAATGACCCTAAGCGTCATGTTCCGATTACCCACGGTTCCAACTTCATGAAGTGGGACTGTGCCCAGGGCTGTGCAAATGAGCTGGAATTACAGGGTTATAACTACGCAGAGTACCTGTATGATGAACATCACGCAAAGAATCCGCACTGGGTAATTTACGGCAGTGAAACCGCATCCGTGCTGGCAAGCCGCGGCATTTATCACTTCCCGAAGGACAAACATATTTTATCTGATTCCGACGAGCATTGTTCCGCTCTCGGTAATACCATTACCGGCTGGGGCGCTAAGACTTATGATGCCTGCATCACCGACGACAGAGACGCAACCTATTCCCTGGGCCAGTTTATCTGGACCGGATTTGACTATATCGGTGAGCCGACTCCGTATCAGACAAAGAACTGCTACTTTGGTCAGATTGATACCGCCGGCTTCCCTAAGGATTCCTTCTACATCTTCAAATCCCTTTGGGATAAGGATGCAGCACCGTTTGTGCACCTGTTCCCTTACTGGGATTTCAACGAAGGCCAGTTGATTGATGTGCAGGCAGCTTCCAACGCCCCTGCGGTAGAGCTTTTTGTCAACGGAAAGAGTCAGGGCGTGCAGTACCTTGACCTTGCGAAGGATAAAGTCATTACCCGTTGCTGGCAGGTTCCTTACGAAAAGGGTTCCATCAAGGCGGTGGCATATAACGAAAAGAACGAAGTCATCGCAACAGAAGAAAAGCATTCCTTCACTGATGCTGTCCGCCTGGAAGTAAAGGCAGAATGCGATACGGTTCAGGCAAACGGTGCAGATCTTGCTTTTGTAGAAATTTCCGCATTTGATAAAGACGGTTATCCGGTAGAAAATGCCAGAAACCGCGTACATGTAGAAGTGGAAGGGGCCGGCCGTCTGGTTGGTCTTGACAACGGCGACAGCACAGACTTTGATGAGCATAAGGGTAAGAGCAGAAGACTGTTTGGTGGTAAGCTCCTTGCCATGATCGGTACAAAGCAGACAGCCGGAGAAATTAAGGTAACGGTAACTACACCGGGAATGCCGGCAGAAACCATTACCATTCAGGCAGTGGAAGCAGAACAGATTCCTGGTGTTTCCTGTGCAGAAGAAAACGCAGACATGGCAGTATATTCCGGCGGTACCAAGGGCTCTGTACTTGCTCAGGGCGAGGCAGAAATTCCGGTCCGCAAGATTGAACTTATCTGTGAGGGCGATCGTCATATGACAAAGGCAGAAGGCTCGGACGAAAAGCCATCCGTAGTAATTACTGCCAAGGTATATCCGGAAAATGCCACTTACACAGACCTTCAGTGGAAAGCGATTACCGACACCGGTATTGACGTAAATTTTGTAACTCTTAGTATTGACGGTAACAAGGTAACTGTTACGGCAGAGGGTGACGGTGAATTCCGTCTCCGCTGTGCAGCCATGAACGGCAGTGAAATCGAGAGCGTCCAGTCCTCTTATGAGTTTGTGGCAGAGGGCATTGGCGCAGCTGCTTACGATCCGTATGAATTAAACAGTGCCGGTTTGTTTGATTACCGCACCGACAAGGTGGTAGAAGGCATTGAACACGGTGTCAACTTCATGGGTAATGACGGCAATACCATGGAATGTGTAGCAGGTTTTGACCACATGGATTTTGGCGATTACGGTACCGATAAGGTAACCCTGCCGATCTTTGCAAATACCAATGATCCGGTAACCCTCCAGATTTGGGAAGGACGTCCGGGAGAAGAGGGCAGTACCTGTCTGTACGACGGTGTTTACCACAAGCCGGGCCAGTGGATGGTATTCCAGCCGGAAACCTACACATTAAACAAGAGATTAAAGGGAGTAACCTCCGTTTATATCGCAACGAAAGATTCTTATCAGTTAAAGGGCATTATCTTTGAAAAGCAGGAGAAGGCTTTTGCAAAGCTTGCCATGACAGACAGAAACTTCCTCTATGGGGATAGCTTTACTGTAAATGGGGATACAATCGAAAAGATTGGAAACAACGTAACCATCGGTTATGAGAATATGAACTTCGGAGAAGAAGGCACAAAGAAGATTACAATTTGCAGCCGTTCTCCGCTGGCAAAGAGTCCGGTTCAGATTCGATTCAAGACAGAAAACGGTGACAGCGTACAGGTAGTACAGGTGCCGGGAACTGCAGAATATACCGAGCAGACCTTCGAAATCGAAGCATTAGCAGGCAACGGAACGATAGAATACATCTTCCTGCCGGGCAGCAATTTTGATTTTGCATGGTTTAAGTTTGAACAGTAAGGGTTAGAAAAGAGGAACAAAAAAGTTATGAAAACAAAAGGACCAAAGCTTTTTTCAGCAATGAAAGGCTACACAACAAAGCAACTGACAAAAGATATCGTAGCAGGTATTCTGGTGGCAATTATCGCATTTCCACTTTCTGTGGCGTTGGCGATTTCCTCCGGAATGTCTCCGGAAACCGGATTATATTCGGCGATCATCGGTGGATTTTTTGTATCGGCATTTGGCGGAAGTAAAGTAAATATCGGCGGTGTTACTGCGGCTACGGTTATGACGGTATTTACAATTATTGAAGAATTTGGCCTGGCAGGGCTTGCAGTAGCCTCAGTGCTTGCAGGTGTAATATTAATTCTTCTTGGTCTGCTTCGGGCAGGGGTACTGCTTCGTTACATTCCAAGAACAATTACACTTGGTTTTACCGCAGGTATTGCGATGGGTATTTTTTCCGGACAGTTAAAAGGCTTTTTTGGTCTTGATATGGGTGCAATTCCGGTAAAAGTACTGGATAAGTTTGCGGCATATGCAAAAGTAATTACAACGATTGATATTCCGACACTTGCTATCGGTCTTCTT
>JAZQJL010000125.1:0-4703 GCA_045541595.1 Lachnospiraceae bacterium
CCGGCTCCGGTAGTATCTTTTACCTGCACCTTTTTTGCAGGACACACACCGCTGTTTCCATGTAAATCGGCATAAACCGAGCCTTTGCCTCCCATGGTCACAACCATGGCAGGAATTCTTGCCTTCTGTACTTTTTCTGCTAAAATACCTTGCAGTTCCTCCGGTGTTTTCTCGCTGAAGTCATCCAGAAACAGCATTCCCGCTTCCTGACCATTACAAATAAAACAATCAAACTTTTGAAAGAAATCCCTTCGTTCAATGGCAATACTCATGTTGGAAACCACTGCATATGTTTTCACATTATATCTTTCTGCCAGCTCAAATACCTTTTTCACGGTTGCCTTGTCAATATCTACTTCCAGCACAACGGAATCGGCCTGTGCAAAGATTTCATCTCCCTTTTCCTCCAAAACTTCCAAAATCGGAAGCAGATTCGGACGTTTGGAAATAGAGCCGGCCACATTACCATCGCTGTCAAACACTGCCAGCCAGGTTCCCATACCATCCGGCCGTACCAGTACATAATCCGTGTTTACCTTGTGGTTTTTCAATTTCTGTACCACATCCGCTCCCATCGGTGTATCATCCACAATACCGATGTACGTAGGACGCAGTTCCATATTTGCAATGTCTTCCACCACATTTCTTGCCACGCCGCCATGAATATATTCTACCCGCCCTGCATTACGTCCGTCCGGAATGTATGTATCATTCGGAAAGCCTTTAATATCCACAAATGTTGCACCGATTACTACGATTCCCATAGCGTTTCCTCCTATTGTTTTGTCCAACATAATTTACTTAAATTTAGTATACCACAATTTCCTCTTTTGGAGTATAATTAAAGCAGAATTTTTTGAGGAGTTTTCTTATGGCCCAGATATATACCATTACCGATTTTCATGCACCTGAACTTGATATTTACGCACGGCTCAAAGAAAACCAGCTGTTGCATTATTTTGAACCGGCGCCGGGGCTCTTTATTGCAGAAAGTCCCAATGTCATTCTTCGTGGGTTGGACTCCGGTTGTGTACCTTATTCTATTCTTGTAGAACAAAGCCAAATTCAGGGAGAAGCTTCAAACATTATAGAGCGTTGCGGTAATATTCCCGTTTACACCGCAAGCTTTGACGTATTAACCTGTCTTACCGGTTTTCCGTTGACCCGCGGTCTGCTTTGTGCCATGTACCGGCCTTCCCTTCCTTCTGTGGAAGAAGTCTGCAAAAATGCCCATCGAATCGCAGTCCTGGAAAATGTAATGAATCCTACCAACGTAGGCGCTATCTTCCGGTCCGCCGCTGCGCTTGGTATGGACGCTGTTCTTCTTACCTCCGGTTGCAGTGACCCCTTCTATCGTCGGGCCAGCCGTGTCAGCATGGGTACCGTCTTTCAGATTCCGTGGACTTATTTTGATTCCGGCTCCCATATCGCCACTTTAAAAAAGCTTGGGTTTACTACCGCCGCTATGGCTTTAAAAGAAAATTCTACTTCTATAGAAAACCCTGTTTTTTCTACTACGGACAAACTTGCCGTCATTTTAGGTACCGAGGGGCAGGGGCTCTGTGAAGAAACCATTTCTGCTTGTGATTATACCGTCATGATTCCCATGGCCCACGGCGTGGACTCTTTAAATGTAGCCGCCGCCAGTGCCGTGGCATTCTGGCAGCTTGGAAAACATTAGACAAAGTTCCCTTGCATAACAAAAGCCTCTTGCTTAAGCAAGGGGCTTTTGTAGCTACTAATAGAATAATTCGTCAAAATCCAACTCAGAAAAATCTTCAATATAATCGACAATATCGGATGGAATCTTTGCCTCATCCAACTTATCGATGAACTTATCCCAGTTGAGTTCGTCCCACCAGTCTTCCAAGTCACCGGCTTCTTCGACTTCAATGCACTTCTTTTCAGAAGGAATGGATACCTTTTTACCTTTACCGATTTCTGAAGTTACGGTAAAGGAACAAATTGTTTCTTTTTCATCTACCAGTGCAATACTATACTTTGTTTTTGATTTACTCACATCAGAAGTTATTGCAAGACTCATATCGTCTAAATCAGATACAATTTCCATTACTGCCTGGTAATCAGAGCCTTCTCTGTAATCATAGTCATAATAATAGTATTCATACCAATACTCATCTTCGAAATAAGCATCTACCATGGACTCCAGACTATCCTGCAATTCCATCTTAAGAGTTCCGCATAAATATCCCTTTTTAAGGTCTTTTATGCTTACGTCTTCCAATGCAAATTCAAAAAGCTTTATGCCATCCGCTTCCAATTCAAATTCGCCGGATAATTTAGTGAGAGAGCCGGTACCGGCGCCTTCCAACATAAAATAGGTTTCATCATCTTCGGTAACGCTGAACTCAAATCCAAACTTGTTGCCATCTCTAGGTGTCTTAAATGCAATGCAGGATTCATAGGTAGTGCCGTCATAGTATTCATATTCCACAATAAATTCTCTACCCACAACATTACCGGATCCGTCAACATATACATTCATGATGATTTCCTCATCACCGACATATTCTTTTTCCTCGGACAGTTCATGGGCCAGCACAGAGCACATATCCGTAAAGGCATCGTACGCATCGTCTGCATCTACATCAAGATCTAAGTCTTCTGTTTTTTCCAAAGCATCACAGACTGCGTAAATAATTTCTTTTACGTCTTCATCTTCTTCCAAAGCTTCAAACATCTGCTCCAATGTTTCTAATACCAGTTCCCCATCCAAAGTAACTTCCAGCATGACACACTCCTGGGTTACTTTTCCTGCACGAAGTTTTTCATTCTTTTCCAGTTTTACATCCTCAACATTACTAACTGCCATCTCAATGTATTTTTCAAGAATCTTGTTTACTTTAGATTCCTTTGGAAGAGCCTTTTCGAGATTCTGTAATAATGTCAGGGAAGCAAGCATTACTTCGAGCGCTTCGTCATCTATGTATTCTGCCATATCCATGCTGATATAATAATCTGTTAATGTGGAACTGCCTGCATAAAGCAGTTCTTCATTTAAATCAAGCACTGTTTTTGCTTCAATCAGGTTCTTATCATTAATACTAAAGCCAAGCTGTTCTTCAGCCACATTTTTCTTCAGGTTATGGGACCAGGTTAATTCACCTTTGTTGAACCAGGTCATATCCACGCCTGCCGCATCCAGCATATCTAACCAGTCTTCCATACCTTCACCGAAGTTTACAGCAGCGCTGATTTTGGCGGACTGGTCGTAGCTTCCCATTGCGCCTAAAATATAATCACCATATACATTGCTTACCGCTTCTGCCAGACTGTTTAAGCTCTTCTTCTCCACCCAGCGATAATATTTTTCAGGGGAAGAAACAGTTTTCATCACGGTATTGGCAAGGGCAGAACGGCACGCAACACCAACTACCAAAAGAATAACAACCACTACTGCCGCAATGATTAGTGGCATTTTAGACTTACCGGAAGCCTTTTTCTCTTTTTCTGCAACTACCGGTTGCTGTACCGGTGTTTCCTTTTCAAACACTTTGTTATTTGCAGCCACCGGTGTTTCCTTTTCAGGTGCACTGTTAATTGCAGCCACCGGTGCTCCGCATTCCGAGCAAAACCGCTCATTTTCTCCTATTACTGTTCCGCATTGTTCACAATACATGTTCTTTTGCATGGCACCCCTGCGCCATACCCTCCCCCGGATTTATTCGTATTTTTTGTTAACCAGTTTTACAATCAACTCGCAAATTATGTATAAAAGGATTAGTGCTCCACCGATTGCCAGGAAGATCAAAGCATTCTTGTTAATAAGGCGGCCAACTCCTACCAGCAGGTCGTCAAGGACAGAGCTCTTAACTTTTACAGCCAGGGCAAGCAATGTTCCCTTGAACATGGACACTCCTAAGCATACCACAGATGCAATTACAAGGCTGATTCCTGCATAAACACACACTCTGCGTTTCTTATCTAAATTGCATGCAAGCAACAGTAACAGCATAATTGCGATTGCCGTTCCGAGAAGCACATAAAGAATCACATTATCACCGATTAACAATTTTGCTGTCTTTGTAATCTGATTGCTCTTCTCCTTTGGAAGTTCTACTGTTGTTTTACTTTCTATCTCATTATCGTCAAGATACTCGCCAACGCGTTCGATATCTCTGTCGCTGAGCTCTATATCCAGTTCCTTTTTGATAATCTTTTTATTGTCTTCCACAAAATCAACAATATAATCCGTTTTGATGCATGCAGATTTTTCTTCTCCGGTAATCAGATCTACATATTCCTTTTTTACGGCGTCTAACAAACCTTCCAGACGAATGCTCTCAAGCAAATCTTCCACCTGGTCCTCTGTCTTTATCTTTGTTTTTGCATCCTGTAACACTGCCAAAACAACATCCGAAAGCTCATCGTCTTCTTCAATTTCGATGCCCTCAATCTTAGAGTCTGTCATAAATTCGCCCACCGGAATTGATGCCAAATCCACATTATTTAAAATTCCGGATTTTGTGCTGTCCCCCAAGATTGCACCACACGTGATTCTGGAAATCAGAGCCACGTTTAACACAATCAATACAAACAGGAAAATAACGCTAAAGAATGTAGAGAAGAAATAAGCTGCTACGGATTTTTCTTTTTTAGATTTCTTAGGCTTAGCTGCCTTTTCTTCTTTTACTTTCTTTTCTTTTTTTGGCTTGGCAGGCTTCTCTTTCTTTACCTTACCT
>JAZQJL010000126.1:0-6765 GCA_045541595.1 Lachnospiraceae bacterium
TCCCAGAGCTTAGGCTCCCTGGTGTCCGGTGTGCTGACCATCATCGGTACGGTGGTGATTATGTTTGTTTATTGTTGGCAGCTGACTCTGATTACCATGGTAACGGTGATTCTGACGGTCATCGTTACAAAGAAAATGTCCGCGGTGATGCGTAAAGTGTACCGGAAGCGCTCCGCGATCTTAGGTCAGTTAAACGGACATTCCGAGGAAATGATTACGGGCTACAAGTCCATCGTGGCTTACAATAAGCAGGAAGATGTCATTGAGGAGTTTAAAAAGACCTCCGATGAGCTTCGCAAGGTAAGCATTAAGGCGGAAATTTTGGGCGGTTCCATGGGCCCGATTATGAACTGTATTTCCAACATCAGCTTCGTTATTGTGGCGGCATTTGGCGGCTATTTTGCCTACACCGGACTGATTACCATCGGTACGGTATCTGCTTTCATCATCTATGCCAAGCAGTTTTCCAGACCGATTAACGAAATTGCCCAGTTATACGGTACCATTCAAACTGCTGTGGCAGGCGCAGAACGCGTCTTTGCACTTCTTGACCAGCCGGACGAGGACAACAGTGGTACTCTTGACATGGATAACATCACCGGAAAAATTTCCTTCCGCAACGTGGATTTCTCCTATGTGCCGGGAAAACAGGTATTGTATGACTTTGATTTAGAGGTGGAACCGGGACAAAAAATTGCCTTGGTCGGCTCCACAGGCAGCGGAAAAACCACCGTGGTAAACCTGCTGATGCGGTTCTATCCGGTGGATAAGGGAGAAATTCTGGTGGATGGCGTGAATATTCAGGACATTAGGCGGGACTCTCTCCGAGAAAACATTGCCATTGTATTGCAGGATACGGTGCTGTTTTCCAACACTATTGAAAACAACATTAAGTACGCAAATCTGGAGGCTTCTGATGAAGAGATGGTGCGGGCTGCAGAAATGAGCAACATCCGCCGATATATTGAGAAGCAGCCTAAGAAATACAAGACCTTCCTAAAGCAGGCGGGCGCAGGTCTTTCCCACGGGCAGCGGCAGCTCATGTCCATTGCCAGGGCAGTCCTTGCAGACCCGAAAATTCTCATTCTGGATGAGGCAACCTCCTCTGTTGATACCAGAACCGAGAAGAAGATTCAGGACGCCATGGTGAACCTGATGAAGAACCGTACCAGCCTGATTATTGCCCACCGTCTGTCCACGATCCGTGACGCGGATAAAATTGTGGTTATGGATCAGGGCCGGGTGGTAGAAATGGGTAACCACGAGGAATTACTTGCAAAACAGGGTAAGTACTATGAGCTTTATATGACCCAGTTTGCGGGAAATAAAATATAAGGAGCCGGTATGCAGAATGAATTTTTCCCGGACGGCACCCCGATTGCCGACTGGTTTTATGACATAAAGGTTCCGAGTCTTTCAGAACTTGGAATCCCGTATGTGTTAACGGATTATAATATTTCGGATGACGGATGTATTCATACAAAAGAAATCCAGAACCTGATTGATACAGCCTATGCAAAGGGCGGCGGTGTCATCGTCGTTCCGAAGGGCACTTACCGCACCGGTTCCCTGTATTTTAAACAGGGCGTCCATTTGTATGTGTCCGAGGGCGGCATGCTTTTAGGCAGTGACGATATCAACGATTATGATATCAGAGAAACCCGTATCGAAGGCGAAACCTGCCCGTATTTTACGGCACTTATCAATGCGGACGGCATTGACGGGTTTACCATGTGCGGCCCGGGAACCATCGACGGAAACGGGTTAAAATCCTGGAAAGCCTTTTGGCTGAGACGCACCTGGAATCCGCAGTGTACCAATAAGGATGAGCAGCGTCCAAGGCTGGTTTACATTTCTAACAGTAAGAATGTGCTGATTGCGGATTTGCATTTGCAGAATTCCCATTTCTGGACTACTCACCTATACAAATGTGACCACGTAAAATACTTAAATTGCAGGATTACCTCACCGGCAGCCCCGATAAAGGCGCCAAGCACCGATGCCATTGACTTGGACGTATGTACCGATGTGCTGGTGAAAAACTGTTATTTGGAAGTGAATGACGATTCCGTAGTGTTAAAGGGCGGCAAAGGCCCTTGGGCAGATGAAGCAGAGGAAAACGGCTCCAACGAAAGAATCCTGATCGAGGACTGTGAATACGGATTCTGCCACGGCTGCCTTACCTGCGGTTCGGAATCGGTACATAACAGAAACATCCTAATGCGCAGAATCCGGGTACACACCGGAAAGAATCTTCTGTGGCTGAAGATGCGGCCGGATACACCGCAGCATTATGAGTATATTACGGTGGATGCGGTGGAAGGAAAAATAACGAATTTTATCAACATCAATCCATGGACGCAGTTCTTTGATTTAAAGGGCAGGGCGGATATTCCTTTATCCTTTGCGGATCATATTTCCATGAAGAATTGCCGGTGTGAGTGTGAAACATTTTTCAACGTAAAGAAGGAAGAGACACAGTATAAGCTGTCAGAGTTCTTGTTTGAAAACCTGGAGATTCGGGCAAGGGATAATCAATTTGACCAAAGCATCATAGACGGCTGGAGTATAAGGAATGTAACACTGGACGTGATTGATACAAAGTAAACCTATAACTGGAAACGGAGGAATCAGTAGGATGAACAGAGCAGTACCTGCTGCCGGAGAGTTTTACCGGCATTTTAAAGGAAATTTATATCAGATAATCGGCATTGCCAAGCATTCGGAAACCGGAGAAAAGATGGTGGTATACCAGGCGCTTTACGGAGATTTTTCGCTATATACCAGACCTCTTGATATGTTCCTAAGTTTAGTGGATAAGGTAAAGTATCCGGAGGCAACACAGGAATACCGGTTTGAACAGGTGCAACCTGCGGAAACAGAAAAAGTGGCCCCTGCTATGGCAGCAGAAGAGACCATAAGTGAAAAGAAGCCGGAACCGGCAGCAAATAATGAGGCGGAGGAAGAAACCGTCCGTCCGGACATTTTACGCTTTCTGGATGCCGACGGCGCAGCAGAAAAGCTGGAGGTGCTGCGGGCGCTTCGCAGAACCATGGACGAGCAGCTTCTGACTACCATCGAACTGTCTATGGATCTGCTTCCGAATGAAAGGGAAAGTATGGAACGCCGCTTTGAACTTGTGGAGAGGACATTAGAGCAGAAACTTCGTTTTGAAGGCGGCAGATTACGTTAAGGGAAGGTAGAAAACATGTTTGAAGTAAAAGAAACGTTTTATTTAGACGGAGAACCGTTTCAGATTGTGTCCGGTTCGTTCCATTACTTCAGAACGGTTCCGGAGTATTGGCGAGACCGGTTGGAAAAGTTGAAAAATATGGGATGTAACACGGTGGAAACGTACATTCCCTGGAATTTCCATGAGCCGGAAAAAGGAAAATATTTGTGGGACGGTATGCGGGATATCAGCCGGTTTATCGAGCTGACCCGGGAACTTGGCCTGTATCTGATAGTGCGCCCGTCCCCGTATATTTGCGCGGAATGGGAGTTCGGAGGGCTTCCGACCTGGCTGTTAAAAGAGAAAAATATGCGCCTGCGCTGCAGCTATGCTCCGTATTTGCAGGCAGTCAGGGAATATTATGAGGTCCTGATTCCAAAACTGGTTCCCCATCAGGCGGATCGGGGCGGCAACATCATTCTGGTGCAGATTGAAAACGAATACGGATATTATGGGAATGATACGGCCTATCTGGAATTTTTACGGGATACCATGCGGGAGCTTGGCATTACGGTGCCTTTTGTAACCTCAGACGGACCGTGGAGTGAAAGCGGTTTCCGGGCAGGTATGGTGGAAGGCGCTTTGCCAACCGGCAATTTCGGATCAAGCGTGGAATGGCAGTTTGGCGTTATGAAGCGTATCATTGGCGAGGACAAACCGCTATTATGTATGGAATTCTGGGATGGGTGGTTTGATGCCTGGGGCGATGAGGAGCATCATACTACGGAGCCGGAAAAGGTAGCAAAGGAACTGGAGGATTTGCTTCGCCTGGGACATCTGAATTTTTACATGTTTGAGGGCGGTACCAGCTTTGGATTTATGAGCGGAAAAAACAATGGCTGCAAAACCTGTGATGTAACTTCTTACGACTACGACTCCCTTCTTACGGAGGATGGCTGTATCACAAAAAAATATGAGCTGTGCAAAGAAGTAATCAGCCGTTATAAAAAGATAGAAGAGGTGCCTCTTTCCACGGAAATTAAGCGAAAGGCATACGGTAAAATTCCGTGCACGGGAAAAGTGGATCTCTTTTCTGTGCTGGAAGACATTTCAGAACCGGTGCACTCTTTATTCCCTCTTACCATGGAGGAAATTGACCAGAATTACGGATACATTTTGTATCGCTTACACAGAGCAGAACAGGAACCGGTAACGGAAATTGCCCTGGAAGGTGCGGCAGACCGGGTGCAGGGCTATATAAACGGAACCTATGCCTTTACGGCTTTTGCGGAAACCATTTGGGAAGCCTATAAACAGGAAAGTAAAGAAAACGTTACAACCATCGACCTGTTGTGCGAAAATATGTCCAGAGAAAATTTCGGAACCGGACTGGAATGCCAGAGAAAGGGAATTTCAGAAGGTGTCAGGGTAAACGGCCATCGCCATTTCGGATATGAGATGTATCCGCTTTCCTTGGAGGAAAAGCAGCTGAATAAGCTGAAGTTTGACAAAGGGTACAGCGGAACCGGTCCGGCCTTTTACCGGTTTGAATTTGAGGCAGAGGAGCAGGCGGACACTTTCCTTGATTTAGAGGGCTTCGGTAAAGGCTGTGCTTTTATTAACGGCTTTCATCTGGGACGGTTTTGGGAAATCGGACCGCAAAAACGGTTGTATCTTCCGGGACCGTTGCTAAAGAAAGGAAAAAACACGATACTTGTGTTTGAAACGGAAGGAAAAGCAGCAGATGCTGTTTATCTGACTGCAGAACCAAAGCTTGGATAAAAGTAAAAAAATCGCTGAAGCTTTATGCTCCGGCGATTTTTTCTTTTAGTCTTTCCAGGATGGTCTGAAGACCGCACCAGATTAAATACAGGGCTACAATAACGGAACCAATCAGATCCAGATAGTAAGAAACCGGAGAGTTTGGTATGATTGCCACGGAAAGCAGCGCAATGGTGACGCAGAAGTCTACCAGACTTTTTGCCCGGTAAAGACGGGCCTGCACCGCAAGGATGGCATTGGGCTCTGCTTTATTTAACTTCGTGTATTTACGCCAGAAGATGGTATTGGCGATGACGCCCAGCAGGGCAATCGCCAGACCGGGAATGACGTTCCCTTTGTTTTCCTGTCCGGCAGAAAAGGCCAGCAGGAGCATCAGAGAACCGCCCAGGCACATCATGGCACCTACAAAGAGGTTGGAAAAACGCTCCAGCCGTTCCTTACGCCCGGTATCGCAGACGCCGTCTTTGGTAGTGATTTTATAAATGACATAGGCCATGATAATGGCAAGAAGTTCGGAGCTTCGGCGGACAAAATCCGCAATTTGTGTGGAACTTCGGCCGACCAAAAGCCCAAGACCGATAATTAAGGGTCCGGGTGCACTCATAATAACGGACCAGAGCAAGGTTTTGGTTCCGGATTTTTTTTGACTCATATTACATTCCTCCAAATAAGTGAATCAGCGGTAATAAAACCAGCATGGAGCATAACGGGCAAATAACGGTGTCATTACCGTTTTTGGAATAAAGCTCCGTGAGGGCGGCAACGCCTGCTACCAAAAGAGCGATACATAAGCAGGAGACGGTGCCAAGTCCACCCCGGCAAAGCAGGATGACGGTGACTGTGAGGAAGGAAACCAGAAACATTGCCCCGGTGCCTTCGTAACTTTTCTTTCCATCCAACCCGGGCAGGTTGATTTTATGCCGGCCGAATTTTTTGCCGATCAGTGCGGCAAAGGCGTCGCCGATTCCCCAGGCATAGAGGCTGGCGAGGGAAAGATACTTGTCCTGAAAAAAGCCCCAGCAAACGGTAGCAACAATGGCGAACATGGTAAACACCAGCAAAAGACTGTTTTTCAGCTCGCCCTTTTTTCGCTCCGTAGTAAGTCCGGAGTAACCCTTGAAGCGTTCAAAAAAGGCCAGGACCGGCCAGACCAGAAGCTTATCAATCCGTAATTAAAATAGCAATAGTAAAGAGGGAATTGTGCACATTTGACTAGGCAAAGTCCTATTTTTATGGTAAACTATTCATAATACTTAAGGTTACTTAAGGAGGGGAAAACTATGAAAAAGATAAAAAAGGAAAAAAAGAAAGAGAAAAAGAAACGTAGCCTTACGTTGGCTAAACGTCTGCTTCTGCTGTGCCTGTTACCAATGGTACTGGCCTGCCTGATGATTACAGTGTTTAGTGCAAACCGCCTTCGTTCCGGTATCGAATCAGAGATAGAAAATTCCTTAAAAATTGTGGCTGCCAGTGTAAATGAAACCTATACCAATCTTTATGATGGCGACTACAGTCAGGACCAAAACGGAAAATTAAAGAAGGGTGATACCCAGATTTCCGGTGACAACGGTTTGATTGACAGTATAAAAGAGCAGACAGGACTGGAAGTGTCTCTGATGTATGGTAATATGCGTCTGATTACCACAGTACGCAATGCAAACGGAGCAAGAGCAAACGGAATCGGCATTCCGGATGAAAACTACGAAAGAATCCAAAGCCGGGAAAGCTTTTTTGTAACAAAATATTCCGTAGGCGGGAATGAATACTATGCCTTTTACCAGCCGCTTCTGAATTCTGACGGTTCCGTGATC
>JAZQJL010000127.1:0-17086 GCA_045541595.1 Lachnospiraceae bacterium
GAACTGCAGGTATAAGCTCATAATATGGTTGTGTGTTTCTACGAACCACCTTAAATGGTTGTCTACCGGTGCTTTTTTGTGCACCCGTAGACAGCTATTTTTTTGCGTATATAAGCAAAGCTCTCGAAGTGCTTATATATGAGTGCTTTACATTAGGGAGGTATTTTTATGAACTATGATGTAATTATTATCGGTGCAGGTCCGGGAGGAATTTTTTCGGCGTATGAATTGGTAAAGTTAAATCCGGGGCTTAAGATTGCAGTGTTTGAGGCGGGACACGCGTTGGAAAAGCGTCGCTGTCCGATCGACGGGGACAAGGTAAAGTCCTGTATCGGCTGTAAGAGCTGCTCTATTATGAGCGGTTTTGGCGGTGCGGGAGCATTTTCCGACGGTAAATATAATATCACCAACGATTTCGGCGGTACGTTGTATGAATATATCGGCAAGCAGCGGGCGTTGGAGCTGATGCAGTATGTAGATGACATCAACATGACATATGGTGGCGAAGGAACTAAGCTGTACACTACCGCAGGCTCCAAATTTAAAAAGCTTTGTATGCAGAACGACCTGCATTTGTTGGATGCATCTGTCCGTCATCTTGGTACGGACATCAACTATGTGGTTCTGGAAAATTTATATGCGGATTTAAAGGAGAAGGCGGAATTTTTCTTTGATACTCCGGTGGAAACCATCGAAAAGCTGGAGGAAGGCTACCGCGTGGTTTGCAAAGACGGTGCCTATACCTGTCAAAATTGTATCGTTTCCGTGGGACGAAGCGGAAGCAAGTGGATGGAGAAAATCTGCGAAGAACTGAAGATTCCGACCCAGTCCAACCGTGTGGATATTGGTGTCCGTGTGGAAATTCCGGCAGAAATTTTCTCCCATTTAACCGACGAATTATATGAAAGTAAGATTGTGTACCGTACCCAGAAGTACGGGGATAAGGTCCGTACCTTCTGTATGAATCCGAAGGGCGCGGTAGTAAGTGAAAACACCAACGGTATTGTAACGGTAAACGGTCACAGCTACGAAGACCCGGCGAAGCAGACAAAGAACACTAATTTTGCGCTGCTGGTGGCAAAGCATTTCTCGGAGCCGTTTAAGGATTCCACCGGTTATGCGGAATCCATTGCAAGACACAGCAATATGCTGGGAGGCGGAGTTATGGTGCAACGCTTTGGCGACTTAATCCGGGGTCAGCGCAGTACGCCAAAGCGGATTGAGGAGTCCTTTACCACGCCGACTATGAGTGCCACACCGGGGGATTTGAGTCTGGTTCTGCCAAAACGTTTGCTGGACGGAATCATTGAAATGATTTACGCTCTGGACAAGATTGCGCCGGGTACTGCCAATGATGATACTCTGCTGTATGGCGTAGAAGTAAAGTTCTACAACATGGAAGTAGAAGTGGATGAAAAGCTGCAGTGCTGCTACGACGGCCTTTATATTATCGGTGACGGCAGCGGTATTACCCATTCTTTGTCCCATGCCTCCGCAAGCGGTGTTCATGTGGCCAGAAATATTGCAAAACAGTGTAAATAAGTGGTTTATCGCTTTACTATACTACCACTGCAAATATAAAGAATATCCAAAAAAAAGGGGAATAATTATAGAAGTTTGTCGCGTTTTGTGTTATACTTCTAGGTGCAGTTGAGCCCTGTTTTCTTTGGGCTGTTTTTTCACTTTTGAAGAAACATCTTGGAAAAGGACGGAATAAAATGATTTTTGATTTACAAAAAGCAAGTATGTGGAAGCGGATTTCAGCATACCTGTTTGATATAATTTTGCTGGTTATCGCAGTAACGGGATTTGCTTTTTTGCTGTCTGCGGTATTAAAGTTCGACACTTACAGCACGGCATTTGATGATGCCTGCGCAAAATACGAGGCAGAGTACGGTGTGGTTTTTGATATTTCGGAAGAGGAATATCTGAATAAGACAGAGGAAGAAGTAAAATCCTATAATGATGCCTATGCTGCATTAAATGCAGATGAAGATGCGGTATACGCGTATAACATGATAGTCAATCTGGTGATGCTTATCAGCTCCGTCAGTATTTTATTGGCTTATGTTATTCTGGATTTTATCGTGCCGCTAAAATTGGGCCACGGCCAAACATTAGGCAAAAAGATATTCGGTGTGGCGGTTATGCGGACCGACGGTGTGAAAATAACCCCTCCGTTATTGTTCATCCGCACAATTCTCGGAAAATTTACAATTGAAACCATGGTGCCGGTACTTCTTTGCGCCATGATTCTGTTTAACTTAATCGGATTTACGGGTGTAATTGTTTTAGGACTGATTCTGCTGCTGCAGATTATTTTAATGATAGCGACACATACCAATTCCTGTATTCATGATGTCCTTGCCAAAACGGTGGCGGTAGATCTTGCCAGCCAGATGATTTTTGAATCCGAGGAAGAAATGATTGCCTACAAGAATAAGGTACATGCAGAAAAGGTTGCCCGCCAAACCTATTAAAGCCGGTTCGGCAATAGGCACAAAAGGGCTGGAAAATAAAAATATTCAATGTAAACGAAAGGGAAATGTATGAAAGTTGTATTGCAGAATTTGACAAAGGTTTTCCCAAGCCGCAACAAAAAGTCAAACGAAGAAGTTGTTGCAGTAAGCGACTTTACCTTCGAAATTCCGGATGGTAAGTTAATCGGCCTGCTTGGTCCTTCCGGCTGCGGAAAGAGTACTACACTCTACATGATCAGCGGCTTGCAGAAGCCAACCAGTGGAAAAATTTTCTTTGGTGATGATGACGTAACAGAGTTATCCACAGAAAACAGAGGAATCGGTCTGGTTTTCCAAAACTATGCGTTGTATCCGCACATGACCGTAAAGCAGAATATTCTCTTCCCACTGCAGAACTTAAAGGGTGCAGACAGACCAACCAAGGAAGAAATGTTAGAAAGAGCATATCATGCGGCAAAGCTGGTTCAGATTGATGAACTCATGGACCGTAAGCCAAGCGAACTTTCCGGCGGTCAGCAGCAGCGTGTTGCCATTGCCAGAGCTTTGGTTAAAATGCCTCGTGTACTTTTATTGGACGAGCCGTTATCCAATCTGGATGCACGTCTTCGTTTACAGACAAGAGAAGAAATCAGAAGAATCCAGAAAGAAACCGGTATCACTACGGTATTCGTAACCCACGACCAGGAAGAGGCCATGAGTATTTCTGATATCATCGTAGTTATGAAGCAGGGTGTGGTTCAGCAGATTGGTGCACCTCAGGAGGTTTATGACAGTCCGCAAAATCTGTTCGTAGCAAAGTTCCTGGGCACACCTCCTATCAATGTATTTAACGGTTCTGTCAAGGGTGGCAAGGTATACATTGGCGAGGATGCAGTGTTAGACGTAACCAATGTGCCTGACCAGGAAGTTATGATTGGTATCCGTCCGGAGGGCTTTGTGCTTGACGAAAATGGTCCGTTAAAGTGTAAATTAAGCAACGTAGAGGTTATGGGACGTGATGTAAGCATCGTTTCTACTCATGACGCATCCGCAAATCCATCTGTCCGCTCCATCATCAATGCAGACAATAAGGTGGACACAGGCAGTGAATTTGTCAGATACAGTGTTAAGCCGCACAAGTTCTTCCTGTTTAATAAAGAAACAGAAGAGAGAATTTATTTTGAGGTGAAATAATATGGTAGACAATAAACAGCAGTGGAAAGCCTGGCTGTATTTATCACCGGCAATCGTGTTATTGCTTGTGTTTACTGTCTGGCCGATTTTCAATACCTTGCGTATGGCGTTCCTGGAAAACTATAGTGCACAAAAAGCAGTAGTTGCCGGAACAACTTTTGAGTTTGGTATTGGCAATTTCCTTAAGGTTATTAAGTATAAGGACTTTATAACGTGTATGAAAAACACCATTTTACTTTGTGTCCTTACGGTGCCGATTTCTACACTGTTAGCCTTACTGATTGCAGTTGCCTTAAATTCCATCAAGGGATTACAAAAACTTCTGCAGACCATCTTTTTCCTGCCTTATGTAACTAACTCCATTGCCATCGGTATGGTTTTTGCTGCGATGTTCAATATCGTAGGAAGCTTCCATGGTACAGAGAATCAGATTATTCAGACGGCAGGTATTATCAATAATGTCATCCAGTTCTTTGGCGGTGAACCTATCAACTGGATTAACGTTGGTTCTACCTATGCAGCAAACATTACCGTAATGGTTGTTTATATAGTTTGGAATGCGCTTCCGTTTAAGATTCTTGTATTACTTGGCGGTCTGCAGGCCATCAACAAGCAGTATTACGATGCGGCAAAGGTTGACGGTACCTCCCGCAGAAGAATCTTTACACGTATTACCGTTCCGTTACTTTCTCCGATGCTTGCCTATGTTATCATCACCGGATTTATCGGTGGATTCAAAGAATATACAAGTATCGTAGGTATTTTCGGCGAAACTATGGGACCTCCAAACGATGCAGGACGTCTCAACACAATGGTCGGTTTTATTTATGACCAGCTGAGCGGAAAGCATCATGGACGTGCCAGTGCGGCAGCGTTAATTCTCTTCGTTGTTATTTTTATCGTAACGCAGATTAACATGAAGGTCGGCAAAAAGAATATTCATTATTAAGAGGGGTTTGTTATGTCAGCAAAAAACGAAAGCAACGTGATGCATGCAAAAGACATGCAGCAGGTGACGGCGAGACAAAAAGTAGTAAAGACCCTTGTTAAAGTGGGTGTTTACGCATTTTTAATTGCAATGGCGCTGATTATCCTGTTTCCATTTTACTGGATGCTCATTTCTTCCGTAAAAACACTGGATGAATACAGATTGAGTATCCCAACCTTCTGGCCTAAGAAAATGATGCTGAGCAACTATGCGGAAGCATTCAGTACAGCAAACTTAGGCAGACTGTTTATCAATACGTTATATGTGGGTGTGGTTTCCACACTGTTATCCCTGGTAATCACCGTACTTTGTGCCTTTGCCTTTGCAAGACTGGAGTTTAAGGGCAGAGATACCATGTTTGGTTTAATGCTTGCCACCATGATGATTCCGGGTGAACTTTTCACGATTACCAATTACCAGACGGTAACCAATCTTGGTTGGACAGGCTCCTTTACCGTACTTATCGTTCCGTTTTTGGTAAGCGTATTTTACATTTATTTATTACGTCAGAACTTTCTGCAGATTCCAAACGAGCTTTATCTGGCTGCTAAGGTAGACGGCACCAGCGACTTAAAGTATCTGTGGAAGGTTATGATTCCGCTTGCTCTGCCAACCTTGATTTCCATTACCATCTTAAAGATGATGGGTGCATGGAATTCCTACATCTGGCCGAGACTGGTTGCAAATGATGAGGCACACCGGTTGATTACCAACGGTCTCAGAAATGCCTTCACCACAACCACGGGTGACGTAAATTATCCGGTACAGATGGCAGCCGTTGCCATTGTGTCCGCACCTCTGTTCCTCGTCTTTATTTTCTTGAGAAAATATATTATGGCGGGTGTCAGCAGAAGTGGTATCAAAGGTTAATAGGCATGTAAAAGCCTATAACATAAATCATCTTATTCTATAAAAAGTGGGAGGATATAAAAAGATGAAGAAACGTATTTTATCCATGCTTCTTATTCTGGCTATGGCTGTTGCCATGATGACAGGCTGTGGCGGAAAGAAAACAGCAGCAGAAGCAAACTTTGACGTACCTGAAGTAGGTTACGACGGAAGTGAAGTAACTATCACATTTTATCACACCATGGGTGCTAACTTAAGAGAAGTTCTTGACCTCTATATCGCAGAGTTCAACAAGCTTTACCCGAACATTCATATTGAGCACTCCCAGGTAGGTGGTTACGACGATGTTCGTGAACAGATTGCAACAGAAATTACTGCAGGTAATCAGCCAAACATCGCATACTGCTATCCGGACCATGTTGCTATGTACAACATCTCTCTTGCAGTTGCCACACTGGATAACTTAATTAACAGTGAAATCGAAGTAACCAGAGCAGACGGAAGCAAAGAAGTTCTCGGTCTGACTGATGCACAGAAGAAAGACTTTATTGCAGGTTACTATAACGAAGGTAAGCAGTTTGGTGATGACTTAATGTACACATTACCATTATCCAAGTCTACAGAAGTTCTTTACTACAACAAGACTTTCTTTACAGAAAACAACATTGCGGTTCCTACTACTTGGGACGAGTTAGAAGCAGTTTGTAAGAAGATTAAAGAAATTGATCCAACCAGCATTCCTTTAGGATATGACAGTGAAGCGAACTGGTTCATCACAATGTGTGAACAGCTTGGCACTCCGTATACCAGCGCAACCGGCGATCACTATCTCTTTGACGCAGCTGAAAACAAGGATTTCGTTAAGAAGTTCAGAAACTGGTATCAGAACGGCTACTTAACAACACAGAACATTTACGGTGCATATACTTCCGGTCTGTTCACAGCAACAACCGGCTCTAAGAGCTACATGTCCATCGGTTCTTCCGCAGGTGCAACACATCAGCGTCCTGCAAAGGGTGATGACGGCCAGTATCCATTTGAAGTAGGTATTGCTACCATTCCTCAGGCAAATCCTGACAGCCCAAAGGTAATCTCCCAGGGACCAAGCTTATGTATCTTCCAGAAGGAAAATCCTCAGGAAGTTGTAGCATCCTGGCTGTTTGTAAAGTTCTTAACAACAAACGTAGATTTCCAGGCTGAGTTCTCCGTAGCATCCGGTTATGTTCCTGTTCTTAAGTCTGTTGCAGAAAACGCAGGCTACAAGGCATATCTTGCTAAGGCAGACGGCGGTGACAACATCACAGCTCTCTCCGCAAAGATTTGTATGGAACAGGAAAGTGCATACTACACATCTCCTCCATTCAACGGTTCTTCCACAGCCCGTGACGAAGTTGGTTCCTTGCTCAGCAAGTGTATCTCCGAAGTTACAGATGACGTGGATGGCTTAATCAACAGCGCATTTGAAGATGCTATTGCAGAATGTGAGTACAATGAATAAGATATTGAAAAGAATTTCCTATGTTTTGTTGCTCTGTATGACAATCGCTCTTTTAGGCGGTTGTCGCACAGACAATACGGCTGGCAAAGACAATGCAACGAATAACGGTGGGGAGGAAGCAACCCTCACCGAAGTGGTGGATTATGCCGGCTCCATACAGTTGGACACGGCAAGTGCTACGGTAAAGCAGGAGGTAACGGTAAAGACCTTTGTGGATGGTGATACCGTACATTTCCATGTACCAACCGGCGTTATGCCAAGCGGTGTGTTAAAAGCAAGATTTCTTGCGGTAAATACACCGGAATCCACTGGAAAAATTGAAGAATGGGGAAAAAAAGCTTCCAAATTTACAAAGGAAAAACTTTCCCGGGCAACTTCGATTCTTATTGAATCCGATACAGCGACCTGGAATGCCGATTCCACCGGCGACCGGTATCTGGTATGGATTTGGTATAAAACTGCCGATTCCGAGAATTACAGAAACTTAAATATCGAGCTTTTGCAGGAAGGCCTTGCAATTGCAAATGCTTCCTCCAACAACATATACGGAAGCATCTGTATGAAGGCGATTTCTCAGGCAAAGGCACAGAAGCTACATGTATATTCCGGACAGCAGGACCCAGATTTCTATTACGGAGATTCAGTGGAGCTTACCATAAAGGAACTGCGTTCCAATCCGGAAGCTTACAATAACATGAAGGTTGCGTTTAACGGCGTGGTTACGCTGAATAACGGCAACAACAGCGTGTACGTGGAAGAATATGACCCGGAAACAGATATGTATTACGGGTTTGCAATCTACTACGGTTTTAATTTGTCCGGTACCGGACTTGAGATTTTGAATATCGGAAATGAGGTCCGCATTGTAGGTTCTCTCCAGTACTATGAGACCGGAGGCACTTGGCAGGTGGCAGACTTAAGTTACCGTATTATGAAACCGGACGACCCGGGTAACATCCAAAAGTTAAGTGAAGGAAATGCGGCGGCGTATGTATTAACTACACCGGACAAATTCCTAAACGGCAAGGTGGATGTTTTGGTAAACGAAGAAGTGAAAACATTTGATTATGCAGAAATGGCCCTTGGCACAACAATTCGTATGGAGAATTTAAAGGTTGTGGATGTGTATACCACAAAGAATGAAGAAAGTTCTTCCAACGGTGCCATGACATTAACCTGCGAAGCAGATGGCTACACCATTTCGGTGCGTACCGGAGTTCTTTATGATGACAATAAAAATCTGATTACCGAAGAAGCCTATATGGGTAAAACCATTGATGTTAACGGTATCATCGATTATTTCGACGGAGATTATCAGATTAAGGTATTCTCTGACGAGAGCATTACTGTAAAATAACAACTATAACTTGTTGAAATGTGCCGTAAGGCACAGGAAAGAGGATAAGCATGAAAAAAATATTGACTTATTTACTCGTTGCAATGATGTTTGTTTCTTCCTTTGCAGCATGTGGTAGCAAAAACGACGGCAATGAAGAAACCAGCCACCTTAAGAAAGCAACTGAGTACATTTACGCAATGTACAAAGATAAGGGCGCTACTACAGCAATGGATTTTGAAAGAACCGCTCAGGTTATAATCGGTACTACGAAGTTCGCAGTAGAATGGACCACAGATAATGAAGCGGTTAAGGTTACAACAAACGGCACAGTAGCTACTATCGACGTGGCTGAAAGAAGCGAAGCCGAAGTGAAGTACACATTAACAGCTACCGTAAAGGACGCAGAAGGCAATACCGAAAGCGTATCCTTTAACTACGTAGTACCTAAGTGGGAAGGCTTTACAAAGATTGTTGAAGAAGCTTACAAGCTTGAAGCGGGCGCAGCTATGGAAGGTGCCAGCACACTGGAAGGTACTATTACCAAGATCGATACCGCATGGTCTGCTGATTACAAGAACATTACCGTAACCATCGCAGTTCCTGGCATTGAAGATAAGCCAATTATGTGTTACAGATTAACAGCTACCAATAAGGATGATGCAGAATTAATTGCTCAGGTTGCTGGCCTTGCAGTTGGCGATTACATCACTGTAACAGGTACCATCAAGAACTATAACGGCACTATCGAATTCGATGCAGGTTGTACCTTAGATGCTCTTGTAAAGGGCGAAGGCAGTACAGCACAGGACCCTGTAGAAGAAGTTCCTGCAGTAGATCCAACCGGTATGTCCGCAGCAGAAATTCTTGATGCAGCATATGCATTGGAAGTTGGTGCAGCATTTGGTGCACCATGTACATTAACCGGTGTTATCACTGAAGTGAATACTCCATACAGCGAGCAGTACGGCAACATCACCGTAACAATCGTAGTAGACGGGAAAGAAGATAAGAAGATTGAGTGCTTCCGTTTAGTAGGCGACGGCAACGCAGAGCTTGCAGTAGGCGATACTATTACTGTAACAGGTACTATCAAGAACTACAACGGAAAGATCGAATTTGACGCTAAGTGTAACTTAGATGCAGTAGTTAAGGGCGCAGAAGCTCCTGCTCCAACCGAAGCTCCGGTAGAAGAACCGGTAGCAGTAGATCCAACCGGCATGTCCGCAGCAGAAATCCTGGATGCAGCATATGCCTTAGAAGTTGGTGCAGCATTTGGTGCACCATGTACATTAACCGGTGTTATCACAGAAGTTAACACACCATACAGCGAACAGTACGGCAATATCACCGTAACTATCGTAGTAGATGGAAACGAAGATAAGAAGATTGAGTGCTTCCGACTTGTTGGTGAAGGTAATGCAGAGCTTGCAGTAGGCGATACTATTACTGTAACAGGTACTATCAAGAACTACAACGGAAAGATTGAGTTTGACGCTAAGTGTAACTTAGATGCAGTGGTTAAGGGTGCAGAAGCTCCTGCAACAGACTGGGCTTTCCAGTACACAGGAGATTATACTGCATACACAGCAGTTGCAAACGCAGACCTTGCAAACTATGCAAACGGCGTTAAAGTTTCTTTTGATTTTGCAAGAATAGAAGATGCAGACCATGCATGGTGGAACTTTACTATCATCAATACTGTAGATGGATGGCCAAAGTTCACAGATGCAAAGTACTATATTGGCGAGGCTCCTGCATTCAGTCAGTATGAATTTGTAGATGTTAATGATAAGAGCGTTACAAACTATTCTTTCACACTTTCCGCAGATGCAGTTGCAGAAGCTGCAGCAGCAGGCAAGGATATTGCTATTCAGGTATTTGGTATTGTACCGTATAACTTTAAGTTAGAAGCGGTTGCAGGAGAAACTCCTGCAGTAGATTACTCCGCAATGACTCCGGCAGAGATTCTTGACGCTGCGTATGCTTTAGCAGAAGGCGAAGCTTTCACAGCACCATGTACATTAACCGGTGTGATTACGGAAGTGAATACTCCATACAGCGAGCAGTACGGCAATATCACCGTAACTATCGTAGTAGATGGTAACGAAGAAAAGAAGATTGAGTGCTTCCGTCTTGTAGGTGACGGCAACGCAGACCTTGCAGTAGGTGACACTATCACTGTAACAGGTACTATCAAGAACTACTTTGGAAAGATTGAATTCGACGCTAAGTGTAACTTAGATGCAGTGGTTAAGGCAGCAGGCGGCGATGCTCCGGCTGCATCCACAGCTACCGGTATCGACCTTTCCGCAGGTTTAACTGCAGGTACAGATTACAACGGAATTTCTGTATTGGAAGATATGACCTGGAAAGAAGGAAGCGTAGAAATTGACGGCGTTACTTATGCCGGTTCCGTAGCAGGTAAGAATAATCCAAGCCCTAAGAATGGTGAAATTCCTACAGAGGGCGCGGCGGTTGTAGTTACTCCTACAGCAAACGGAACTCTGACCGTGATTTTTAAGCTGAACAATGGTAAGACCTATCATGTAATCTGTTCCGACGGTACAGAGATTGAAACCGGTTCCAACGACAGCGGAGAGTCTCAGTACTTAACAAAGACATACACTGTAGAAGCAGGCAAGACCTACTACGTATATGGCGATGGTACAAAGCTCCCATTCTATTTCCTTGGTTTAAACTAATTAGAATATAGTAAAAAATACATAGAAAAAGGCCGTGCCATATGTGGCGCGGCTTTTTCCTTTTGCATTGGTTATTCAACGGTTCCGCTAGAGATTCAGTCCGGCCAGCTCTTCGAAAACAGTTGTGTTTGTCCGGTCCAGGGTTAGCGGAAGAACGGAAATATATCCGGTCAGGGCGGCATTGGTGTCAATGCTGTAGTCGCCGCTGTCTTTCCACACACTCTTGCCGGATGGCAGGTACATATTGTTCTCTTGAGGAAGAAAATCATCGGCGAAGTAACGGTGACCCATGCGGGTAATGCGGACGCCCTTGTGATTTTTTGGAATGTTGACATTATACAGGGTATTTTTCTTCATTAAGTCATGCTTGATAAAGAATTCCTTTACTTCATCCAGGGCAGCCATAGCATCATCAAATCCACCGGGTACGGTGGAAAGAGCAACTGCCGGAATGTCAAAGCAGGCTGCTTCGAACACGGCGCCTACCGTACCGGAATAGAGCATATCAATGCCAAGGTTTAAACCACGATTGATGCCTGAAATGACAAAATCAAATTCTAAATGCATGCCTTCGATGGCATAGCGGACGCAGTCTGCAGGAGAAGAGTCCACGGTGTATGCCTTGATGTCAGGATCATCAAAAGGAACCTCCACAACCTCAAAGGCTTTGTGAATTTCGATGCAGTGGCTTTTGCCGCTCTGCTCATATTTTGGAACAACTACGGTTACTTCACCGAACTGCTTTGCCCATTTGGCTAAAGGCAGAAGCACTTCGGAGGAAATACTGTCGTCATTGGTAACTAATACTCTCATTACATCCAACCCTCATGTGTTTCTTTGTATTCTTTAATCCAGGCATCAGCTGCTGCAACCAACTGCTGCAATTCTTCCTGATTGTATACGGTAGCACCGCTGGCACAGGCATGGCCGCCGCCCCGGAACTGCTCAGCAATATGGTTGATGGCCGCAAAACGGGAACGGAGACGGACGCGGATGGTACCGGCGTCATCACCGGTCTCGATAAATGCAATCCAGCAAAGGCAGCCTTTGATGGAATCCATGTAAGAAACGGAAGCGGAAGCATCTTCCTGGGAGAGATGAAACTGCTCCTGCATGGCTTTATCTACGTAGAGGTATGCCACGCCGTTTTCTGTGAGCTTCATGGCATCGTAAACGTGAGCCTTGAATTTAAGCTGGGAAAATTCGTCCAAATACAGGTGGGCATACAGTGTTTCCGTGTCGATGCCGAAATTTAATAAAATACCTGCCAGGCGAAGGGTTTCTCCGGATACTTCCCGGAAGCGGAAGCGGCCGGAGTCGGTTACAATGCCGGTATAAAGATAAGTGGCAGCTTCCTTTGTCATAACCAGTTCATCTTTGAAGGTGTCATAAAAATCTACGATAAGTTCACAGGCTGCCGCGCGGTGAGCTTCCACCCAGGAATAATCACCGTAAGGCTCCCGGTCAATGTGATGATCGATTTTAATTAATTCTTTGCAGAGATTGTGCTTTTTACTGGAGGTGCGGTCAATGGCACCGGTATCCAAAATAATGCCCAGGGCATCTGCAAATTTTTCTTCGGGAACCGGGTCGTTTTCCGGACCCATAAACTCTAAATAGGAAGCATAGTCCTCGTTTACGTGAAGGACTTCTTTTTCCGGCCAGGTTGCTTTAATTATGGCCTGAAGGCCTTTGGTGGAACCTACGGCATCGCCGTCCGGACGGAAGTGGCGGAATAAGAGAATGCGGTCATATTCCTTAATTTTATTTAAAATGGTTTTCTTGATTTCTAAATTGCTCATGTTAAGCCTCCTTTGCCATTTCGTTTAAGTCAGCAAGCATCTGCATGGCCACCTCTTTGGATGCCACGGTGGCTCCGCTGGCCTTTTGATGACCGCCGCCGCCGTATTTTACAGCAACCGGGTTAATGTTGAAACGGTTGGAACGAAGCTCACAAAGTACGCCGGCTTCGGTTTCGGTGAAATTAACCCAGATGTCCACTCCCTTAATATCAGCCATGGTACCTACCATGCCGCGGGAGATGGTAAAGGTGTCTGTGTTCAACTCTTTTACTTCGTCGGCCGTAGTGTAAATGTAAGCCACGTTATGCTCGGTGAAATTTACTTTTAACGTAAACATGGCGCGAAGCTTTCTGCCCTCGTAATCCTCGGCATACAGTTCGTTGTAAACGGAATTTAAGTCTACGCCCTGTTCCATGAGGAAAGCGGCCAGTGCAAACGTACGGGCGCTGGTGGCGTCGTAACGGAAGCGGCCGGAGTCGGTAATCATACCGGTGTATAAGGATTTTGCCGCAAGGGCAGGAACCCGGAGACCGCATTCCTTGGCAAACTGGGTCAACAGACCGCAGCAGCTTTCGTAGGAGGTGTCCACCGCCTCATAATCTGCAATTTTTTCTGCAAAAATATGGTGATCGAAGCGGATGGTGGAAGCAGCGGTTTCATAGCGGTTATCGCTGATTAAATGTTTGCCGCCGCAGTCTAAAATGATGGCCAGAGCACCCTCATAAAGGTTGTCGGAAATTTCATCCATGATAACATCGTCCATGAAGCTGTAGTGTCCTGCATCATCCCCTACCACATAAATTTCCTTTTCCGGAAAATTCTCTTTTAAGATATGTTTTAATCCAATCTGGCTTCCAAGGGCATCGCCGTCCGGCTTGCTGTGACGGTGGATAATGATGCGGTTGTAGTTTTTGATTTCGTTTAGTATTGCTTCAAACATAATTGGTTTCGCCTTTCTTAATGAGGTGTATTGTCGAAGTAGCCTTTGTATTCCACCTTTAATGGACTGTTTGGGAAAAGATAGTGGTACAGTTCGATAAAGTAATCGTCGGTCATGCTGGCGATAAAGTCCACCACCAGCTGATCCGGGTCGGTTGCTTCGTACGGGGTTTGACGCGGATAGTGGGTTCGGTTGACATAATCGATATGCTGGGTGAAAATCGGGGAGTTTTTATTGCCCTTCTTTACGTCATCCAGTAACTGGTCATAAAGTTCTGCCATCATTGGCCGGACGGTTTTTCCAAGCTTGGTCATGGTGGCGGCATTTTCATAAATCTTTGCATAGTTATCGCGCTTTGCGGACTGCAGTGCTTTGAAATGCTTTGTATCCATCTTGATATAGTCCTTGCCATAGCTGTTTTCAATGATGTTTACCACCAAATTATTGATGATTTCCGCATTGATGGATCCAATCCCTTCGTTGCTGAAGGATTCTTCGTCTACCAGATTGACTCTGGCTGCATCCTGGCGGTCCTTGCCCAAGTAGGCAATGATGTCGGAGATTCGTACCACACAGCCCTCCAGAGTGGACGGCAGGATGCGGTTGGCAAAAGCCCGGTCGGTGTAGCAGTTTTCAATCATGGCATCAAATTCTTCAAAACCGGAAAGCGGTACAGGATGGTACTCTTCCAATTCTACTTCACCGTTGTGACAGGCGATGCCGTCCAAAGTCTGAAGGCTGATGTTAAAGGGAAAAATTTTATCCAGTACACGGATAGAGTGTACGTTGTGGCAGAAATGTCTGCCGGTGTGTTCAAAGTAAATTTCGTTTAAGAAAGTTTCTCCGGAATGGGCAAAGGGCGGATGGCCAATGTCGTGTCCCAGAGAAATTGCCTCGATTAAATCCAAATTCAGGTTTAAAGTTGCACCGATGGTTCTGGCAATGCGGGATACCAGTTGCACATGCAGGCTGCGACGGGTGATATCATCGTTTTTGATGAGGGAGAACACCTGGGTTTTGTCGGTGTAACGGTTATAATACGGACAATGCAGGATTTTGTCGATATCATGCATAAACGGCGGACGCCAGATAGAGGCTTTGTCCCGCGGAGAGGCAATTCGCCGGATGATGTTGTTGCTGTTAAACCCTATCTGCGGCAGGTTTAAGGTCGCCCGGTCGGACTGAATCTGACGGGTAATTTCGTCAGACAGAATTTCATATTTTGGTTGCATGTAATCACCTCATTAAAATTATATTACATACCAATCTGCTTGTCGTGCTCTAAAATATGGTTAATAAGCCAGTTGGTGAGATAGTTAAGAATTTCTTCTAACATGGTTTCTGTGTTTTCATCCAGATGTTCCAGATTCATGTCGTTGAATTTTTCCCGGAACTGGTCGTGTTGTACTTTTTGGATGAACATATGCTTATAATTGATGCTTTCCATGTAGGCTTCCTCGTGTTCGAAATGCTGCAGGGCATAGTCCTTTAACTCGCCGAGAATGTGGCGGACCTGATCGTATTTATCCACGAGAAATTCTTCTTTGGTTAACTGATATGCTTCGTTTGCGATTTCAAATAAACGCTTGTGCTCTGCATCCACGGAGGTAATGCCGGTAACGTATTCGTCTTTAAACTCGTACATATTATTCTCTCCTTCTATTGTAAATTCATATACTTATAGAATACCATTTCTAAGATAATCTTGCAACTGAAAACCGAATCGGGTATGATGGAAGAAAAGGATTTTCGAA
This sequence comes from Lachnospiraceae bacterium, assembly GCA_045541595.1. GTDB lineage: Bacteria > Bacillota > Clostridia > Lachnospirales > Lachnospiraceae > SIG299. The sequence continues at coordinate 15,526 of JAZQJL010000127.1, forward strand.
AGGAATTATCGATGAAAAAGATACTGTTGGTGGACGGTAGCAACCTGTTGTTTCAGATGTTTTTCGGCATGCCGGCCCGCATTATAAATGAACAGGGAAAAGCAATCCAGGGAACTCTTGGATTTGTGGGTGCGTTGCTTAGAATTATCCGGATGACAGGGCCGACCCATGTGGCTGTGTTGTTTGACGGAGAGTCCCATAATCCGCGGACGGATGTAGATGAAGAGTATAAAGCAAACCGGGAGGATTACAGCCGGGTGGCAGAGGAGGAAAATCCGTTTTCCCAGTTGCCGGATATTTATGCTGCCCTGGATTTTTTAAAGATTTGTCACGCAGAAACCGTTGTCTGCGAAACCGATGACTGGATGGCCGGGTATGTAAAGAAGTACGGGGCGGATAATTTGATGGTCATTTCCTCCTTTGACAGTGATTTCTTTCAGCTGATTTCAGAGAAGGTAACAATTTTACGGTATCGGGGAGACAACTCGGTGTTTTATACGCCGGAGTATCTTCTTCAAAAGCTTGGAGTGAGGCCGGAGCGGTATGCAGACTTCAAAGCCCTCACTGGAGACGCGGCGGATAATATTAAAGGCGCTGATAAAATCGGGCCCAAAACAGCGGCACAGCTGGTGAATGAGTTTGGCTCATTGGACGAAATTCTTGCCGGGGCAGAGGAAATTAAGAAGCCTTCTGTTCGGGAATCGGTGCTTCGGAATGCGGAGAGGGTGAGAACAAACTACCGCCTGATTAAACTGGAAGGGGAAGAGGAACTTCCCTTTTACTTAGAGGAAATGGAGTACCGGTATGACGGGCTGACTACCACAGAGGTACTGAAAGGAATCGGATTAAAGTAAGGAAAGACATATGTGGATTATAAACGGAACGGTGTTTTTAAACGGAAAATTTGAAAAGAAGGATATCCGGGTGGAGGACGGGAAAATTGCAGAGATTACGGAGCCGGGCGGGGGTTACCCGGAGGAAAGTCTGGATGCTGCAGAGAAGTATATTATTCCCGGCCTTGTGGACATTCACACCCATGGCAGAGCAGGAGAGGATTTCAGCCATTTGACAAAAGAGGGCTTACAGACGCTGCTGAACTCTTATGCAGAGGCAGGAGTTACTGCTGTTCTGGGAACCACCATGACCAATGAACCGTCCTCGGTGGAGCGTTCCCTGCAGATCATGGACCGGCACCGGTCCGGCTCGGACGGTGCAAGGCTTCTTGGCATCCACATGGAAGGTCCTTTCCTTGGAAAAGAAAAAAAGGGTGCCCATGATGAGAGGTATCTTAAAAATCCGGAGGAAGAATGGATTGCTAAAATGCAGGAAGCAAGCGGCGGCCTGGTCCGCCTGGTTACCATAGATCCGACGCTTCCCGGAGCAGAAGAATGCATAAGGCACTGCCGGAAACAGGGAATCAAAGTTTCCCTTGGGCATACGGCCTGTGATTATGAAACCGCAGAGAAGGCGCAGCAAGCCGGTGCGGATCATGTGACTCATATATTCAATGCCATGAATCCGTTGCATCACCGGGAACCGGGGCTCATTGGAGCGGCAATGG